>WRAA01000048.1 GCA_009780445.1 Defluviitaleaceae bacterium | reverse complement strand
TTTCGGCGCATTTTCGGCAAATTTTCCGCCGTGCGTCGTCAGCTCCTCCTAGCGAACCACAAGGGTTCGCGTCGTCGTCGCTTCCTAGCCCGGCAAAAAATTATGCTCGAAAATTCGCCGAAATGGGGTTTTCAAACACGCCCTAGGCCTTGACTAAGCGCGGAGACTGATATATAATTGTCAGCACAGCAACTTACGAGGTGAGAGATGCAGTATACCATACGGCCGGTGTGCGAAAACGACGCCTATGACATACACGAGATACGCCTACAGGCGGAGGTTCTGCCGAACATACTGTCGGTGCCGTCCGAAACGGTGGACGCCACGCGGAACTGGCTCTGCGACACCGACCCCGCTTCGCAGCACATCTTTGTGGCCGAGGCGCAGCTTGACGACGGAAGCGCGAAGGTTGTCGGCATAGCGTCCATGACCATATCCGGCCGACTGCGCCAACGCCACGTCGCCCTGGCGGGAATTATGCTGCACAAGGACTATCACGGAATGGGCATCGGCACAAACCTGATGAAGCAGCTGATAGACCTGGCCGACAACTGGCTCAACCTGGTGCGGCTGGAGCTTGATGTGCTTTCTGTGAACGAAGGCGCGATGCGCTTCTATGAACGGCTGGGATTCGAACGCGAAGGCGTTAAGAGAATGGATACGGTAAGGCTTGGCAAGTATGTGGATTCGGTGTTGATGGCAAGAATAAATTACGAAAGAGCGTAGCCAACGGGGTCTGTCTGCGAACACCCCCGGCGAAGAGAGGATGCCATGCACAAATCTGATAAGCTGAAGGTATTGATAGTTGCTTCGGAAGTCGGCCCGTATGTGAAGTCCGGCGGGCTTGGTGATGTCACGGGGTCCCTCCCGGCGGCGTTGGCCGAGGTTGATGTTGACGCAAGAGTGATTTTTCCGCGCTATCGCACGATACAGGGCGAGCACGACTACAAGTATGTCGACTCCTTCGTGGTGTCCCTGGGCTGGCGCAATCAGAGCGCGTCCATGTTCGAGATAAAGGGCGCGCCCGTTCCGACCTATGTCGTAGAGAACGACTTCTACTTCGGGCGCGACGGCCTGTACGGCTATGGCGACGACCACGAGCGTTTCGCCTTCTTCACCAAGGCGGCTATCGAGTTCCTAAGCTGTATGGAGTTCACCCCAGACATCATCCACTTCAACGACTGGCAGACGGCTCTGGGCTGTGTGTATCTGCGCGATGTCTACGCGCGGTTCATACTCTTCCGCAACATCAAGACCCTGTTCACCATCCACAACTTGCAGTACCAGGGGCTGTACAACCGCGACCAGCTTGGGCGGCTGGATCTGAACGACGGATACTTCGTAACGGACAAGTTCGAGTTTCACAGCAACATATCGCTGATGAAGGGCGGGCTGGTTTATGCCGACGCGATATCCGCCGTGTCGCCCACCTACGCGCTGGAGATCCAAACACCCACCTACGGCCACAGCATGGACAGCACGCTTAGGCATTTCTCGCACAAGCTCTACGGCATACTGAACGGTATCGACACAAAGTCCTACAACCCTGCTACTGACCCAAGCCTGTTCGTAAACTACTCCGTTGACGATGCCGACTTTCTGGACAAGAAGCGGCAGAATAAGGCGTTTTTGCAAGAGTTTTTGAACCTTCCGCAGTCGGACGCGCCCATGGTGGCCATTATATCGCGCCTTGTGGATCAAAAGGGTCTGGACCTTGTGGCCATAGTCCTGGAGGAACTGCTGTACAACGGCGTGCAGCTGGTGGTTCTCGGCACGGGGGACGGCAGGTACGAGCATCTGTTCAAGCACTACGCACAGCGCGTGCCAAACCAGGTCAGCGCGAACATCTTCTTCAGCGACGACCTTGCGCGTAAGATCTATGCCTCGGCCGACATGTTCCTCATGCCGTCGATGTTCGAGCCGTGCGGGCTGGGGCAGATCATTGCCATGAGGTACGGCACCGTGCCGATTGTGCGCCACACCGGCGGCCTTGTGGACACGGTATGGCACTACGGGCCGGACAACCCGCGCGGAAACGGTTATGTGTTCAACGATTATGTCGCCTCCGGCCTGATGTGGGCGGTGAAGCAGGCTCTGCACACCTTTAACAACGATAAGGACGGCTGGGCAAGGGTCGTGGAGAACGCCCTAAGCTGCGACTTCTCGTGGAAGAAGTCCGCCCGCAAGTACAAGGAGCTTTACGAAAAACTCAAACGTCTGTACTAGGGCACGGAGAATAGCAAGTTTTGACGGAGGCAATGCGTGAAAATTCATTATTATTCCGGCTGGTTCGATGAAGCCTTGCCGGCGCGCTACTTAGAATCATTACAAAACGATGTGACGAACACACGCTCGCTTGTGCTGATCTGGGGCTGCTGGGGCGGTGATGAGCTTGTTGATTTTGTAAAAGACAGTTGGCTTGCACCGGGCGGTATCGTTTTTGACGAATATCATTTAGTGGATAATCGCAGGACAAAAGAAGAAGCGCACAGACTTATCAAACAAGCCTCTGTGCTGCTCCTTCTTGGCGGATCTGACTTGCATCAGGCGGAATTTTTCAAGGAGTATGGGCTGGAAACACCCATAAGAGAAACTGACGCAACCATCATTATGGGATTTAGCGCGGGGGCTATCAATATGCCCTCAACCTGCGTCAGCTTTGAAGATGGCACAACAACAGTTTACGAAGGGCTGGGATTGGACAATTTTTGTTACCTTCCTTACTTCTCCTTGGAAAAGCACGAATTAGCGAAAAATGATTATCTGCCGCTATTGAAAGAGGTGGATGTTTACGCCACTGCGCCCGAAAGCTTTATACGCACAAAAGGGACAGAAGTTGCCGCTTTTGGCGAAGTTTATAAGATTTCAGACATGAAAATGAACAGGTTCTAACCTCCAAGGCTCTGTCATAGGCTAAGCTAAAACTATGACGGAGCTTGATATGTCTGAGCGTAAAATTATTTTCGAGATAGCCGCCGTGTACACCGCCGTGATTATCGGCGCGGGTTTTGCCACGGGGCGGGAACTGATCAGCTTCTTCCTGGACTACGGCCGGTTTGCCGTGCCGGGCTTACTGCTTTCAGGCGTGCTGATGGCCTTGGCGGGCTGGGCGACGCTGGAGGTCTGCGCGCGCAGGGGGCTGGCCGGCTTTGACGACCTTGTGGCATATGCGGCGGGAAGTTTTGCCGGCGGGCTGATAAAGGCCGGCGCGGTGGCCTTCCTGTTCGTGATATTCGCGGCGATGCTTTCGGCGGCGGGTGCGCTGGGAAGCCAGCTGCTTGGCCTGCCGCGCTTTGCGGGCGCGTTGGCCATGTGCTTGCTGTGCCTGCTGGCCTTCTCCTTCGACATCCGCGGGCTGGTGCGCGTCAGCGCCTTGCTCGCGCCTGTGTTGATCCTGGGCAGCATCGGCCTGGGGCTGTATACATATTTGTTCGACGCGGTGGCGACACTAGGTCTTGCGGGCGAAACTCTGCGGCAGAACTGGGTAAGCTCCGCCGTAATCTACGCCGCCTACAACATGATCACCGTGATCGCCATGCTTGCCGCCGTAAGCGCGTCTGTGCGCACGCGCCGCGCGGCTGTCCTCGGCGTGGCGGCGGGCGCGGGCGCGGTGACGCTGATCGCCCTTAGCCTGATGCTTGGGCTGTCCCGCGGGCTGCCTGCGGTGTCAGGCTTTGCCGTTCCGTTCCTGCGGCTTGTGCAGGACTACGGCGCGGCCCTGCAGTGGGCCTATGTGGCCGTGCTGGCCGCCGCTATCTACACCACGGCCATCACCAACGGTTACTGCTTCTACCTTGCCGTGCTGAACCGCCCGTGGCGAAGGGTCTGTTCACCAATAACTTCCCCGGATTTCCCGCAGGATTTTTGCCAGAATGCAAGGAAGAGACAACGACGCGTGCCCAAAGGCACGCTAGGAGGAGCTGACGCGGCAGTTTGGCAAAAAGACAAGGGAAATAGGGAAGTTATTGGTGAACAGACCCTAGGTCCATGGATCGCCAAGGTTGCCATGTGCGCCGCGGCTCTGGCCTTTTCGCAGATAGAGTTCACGCATATCGTCGAGCGTGTCTACCCCGTGTTCGGCGTGCTGGGGCTGTTCCTTGCCGCCATTATCGTGATAACCGCCGCGGCACGCGTCAAACCGCTGCCGAAGTAGACCCCTCTGAATACGAAGGAGCCTCCATGGACCTCTTGCGGAAATTTATGATACTCGTGGTGCTGAAGCTGGTGCTGATTGCCGCGCTTGTGGGCTACCTTCACTACACAAACCGCGGAATCTTCCAAGGCAGCAGTGTGTCCGGCCTGCCGGACGGGCGCATCCGGGCGGATCGCACCACCGTGATGTCGCACAACTTCGGCAGTGTGTCCTTCAACTGGTACGGCGAAGAGATCGGCATATTTATGGCGTACTACGAGGGCGAAGAGCTTGTCCTGCGGGAGAGCGTGGCGGCGTTCGGCACCCGTGGCGCGTCCCTTCTCGGCGGCACGGCGCAGTGGGTGCTTACGATGTCCGGCAACACGCGGGAGGAGCTTCGGGCGTACATCGGCATACAAGGCGCGCTGGCGCAGGGGTACTTCGATTTTTCGCAGATAGACTTCACGCCGGGTTTGATAGTACGCGCCGACATGACGATCCCGAACAGACCCATAACCGGCGGCGAACGCTACGTCCTGCAAGTGTGGCAGACCGGCACAAGCTGGCGCGCAGACAACAACCCCTTCCACCCCGAAGCCCTGCGCGGCAACGAAAAAACCGCCATTCTCTACATCGTGTTCGAATAGCGGCTAGATGAATCCGCCGTCAACGCCCAGGATCTGACCTGTGATGTATGACGCGGAATCGCTTGCGAGGAAGAATATGGCTTCGGCGGCTTCTTCCGCCGTGCCGAAGCGTGTCAGCGGAATCTGATCCGCCAGTGCGGCGGCTTCGCCGGGCGAAAGGAAGGCGTTCATACCGGTGGCGATAACCCCGCATGACACGGCGTTTACGCGCACGCCGCTTGGGCCGAGTTCCTTGGCCAAGGCCTTTGTAAAGACGTTCAGCCCGCCCTTGGCCGCGGAGTAGACCGCTTCGCACGAAGCCCCCGCGCCGCCCCACATTGACGATACGTTCACGATGACGCCGCTCTTGCGCTTCACCATGCCGGGGATGCAGACGTGGGAGGCATACATGGCGCATGTGAGGTTTGCGTCCACCGCCGCTGAAATCTCGTCCGGCCGCATGTCTGTGAACAGGCACACGCAGGATCTGCCGGCGTTGTTCACCAGGACATCCGCCGCGCCAAAGTGCTTTGCGGTCTCACTCATCAGCCGCTCACACTCGCTGTAGCGCGAAACGTCCGCCGCCACGGCAATTGCGGACGCTCCGGCGGCAAGCACGGCGGCCAACGCGCCGTCAAGCTGTGCGCCGCCGCGCGAAGAGTTCAGCACAATATTACAGCCCTCCCGCGCGAACCGCCGGGCAGCAGCCAGCCCGATCCCGCGCGAAGAGCCTGTTATCACGACAGTCCGCATACTTGCACTCCTAAACTACACTAGTGAGGTGGTACAATGCTTCCGCACAACCCCAACACAGACACACAGTTCGACGAAGCTTCGCTTAGGACGATCTGCCTGGCCGGCGGGTGCTTCTGGGGCACCGAGGCCTACATGGCGCGTATCCCCGGCGTGGCGCGGACAAGCTGCGGCTATGCCAACGGCCAAACCGTTAACCCGACCTACAAGGAAGTCTGCACGGGCGAAACAGGCCACGCCGAAGCCATAATGCTGCACTACGACCCCGGCAAAATCGCCCTGGACCGGCTTCTGACAGCATTCTTCGAGACTATCGACCCAACGACGCTCAACCGCCAAGGCCCCGATGTCGGCACGCAATACCGCACGGGCATCCACTGCACCGAAACGCAGGACACAGCGGCGGTAGCGTCATTCGTGGAAGAGCGTCAGGCCGGCTACGACGAACCCATCGTAACGGAGGTTCTGCCGCTGGAGAGCTTCTACCCCGCCGAAGAGTATCACCAGCGGTATCTCGAGAAGAACCCGGGCGGGTACTGCCACGTAGACCTTGGCAAGCTGTCAAATTAGGTAACTACTCACTGTGCTTGACGCGCCTGTCGGAAGCTTGCTTTTGCAGCGCGAACTTGTTGAGTTTGTCCGCGCCAGAGTCCTGCATAGCTTGGAACTGCAAGCCGTAGACATTGGTGTTCGGCTTGCCTTCCGTTATGCGGCGGATCTCGCAGGTTTCGTAGAACTTGGCGTCTGGCACTTCGAATTGGATGATTATCACATCGTTCAGGGACAGGCCCGGTTTTGCCGACACCATCAGCCCGCCCACACTGATCTCGATGATCTTGGCGGGCATCTTTACGTCCCCGGCGATTATGATTGCGTCGAGGTCTGTGGCCACGCGGAAATGCTCGCGGTGGTTTACGGACTGGACAAGGGTGGCGTTAAACAGCTTCACAATCTCTTCCGTTGAGAAGAACACCCGCGCCATGAAGGTCTGGTTCTTTAGCTGCGGCGAAACCGACGAGATCTTCACCATCTGGCTGAGCGTAAGCGGCACCGCCTTGGACATGTTGTTGCGAATGACAATTTCGCTCCTATGTACCGACGCGATACTGCCGGTGCCCAGCAGCTTGTTGTCCATGGTCAGTATCTCGCACTTTCGGCCTTCGAAGTATTTGTCCAGCGAATAGTCCCGGTTCTTGTAGAAGCTGAAGAATATATTGTCTTCGACGGCCACATGGTCGTAGAGCCAGTCGTGGCAGATCTTTGCCAGCAGAGTGTAGGGGTCGTGCATGTTGTGGTTTTCGACAAGGTTACGCACCTTTGCCAGGGCGCGGCGCATCTCCTTGTGCAGATTGGCATGATAGTCTGTCATGGGGAATGAGTGGCTCTGCATCAAGCTTTCTTCATAGCTGAAATGCCCGATCAGCTGTTCCTCCAGCTCGCCCAAAAACTTGAGCACAGTACGCGGAGCCACCTTGGAGTTGTTCCCGGTTATAAAGACGTTCATCATGTCCATCAGGCTCCGGTGCTGCCCATCCACTTCGGAAAAGCCCGACGCAAACTCTTCGTTCCAAGTAAGTACTGACACAAACTCACCAACTTATCAATAATAATGCTCCATTATAATACTTTCGCGCCGTGAGTTCAAGACAAAATTTGAAAAAATATTGACACACCGGCGGCGGCGTGATATTATTTTATAGCTGTTCCGGTTTTCAGCTGGAACAGCTATAGAGCGTTTGCACATCGCGAACGCAGCCGCTCGGAGAGGCCGAACCCGCACGGGTCATAATATGCCGCATCCGGCGAGCACGCACAAAACAACAACAGGAGGTGCGTTATGTACGCAATTATTGAATCCGGCGGCAAGCAGTTCAAGGTGGCCGTGGGAGATGTTATCAGGGTTGAAAAGCTGGACGCGGAGCCGGGCAGCAGCCACAAGTTCGGCAATGTGCTGATGTGTGCCGACGAAAGCGGCGTGAAGATCGGTTCGCCCTATCTTGCGGGTGCCGGCGTCGCGGCTGTTGTCACAAAGCAGGACAAGGCCAAGAAGGTCATCGTCTACAAGTACAAGGCCAAGAAGGGCTTCCACAAGAAGAAGGGACACAGACAGCCGTTCACCGAGCTTAGAATCGAATCCATATCCGTATGATAAATGTGTCGGTCGCAAGAAGCTGCGCGGGCGACGTACAGGCGTTGCGCCTGCACAACCACGGAGACCCCGTGGTGTGCGCGGCAGTTTCGGCACTGGTGTTAAACGCCGTAAACAGCATCGACGCGCTGACGGACGAACGCTTCACCTGCAACTATAACGAGCAGGGCGGCTTTCTGGAGATCGAGTTTCAAAACGAAGCGGGGAAACTGGGGCGCGACGCGCGCCTGCTTACCGAATCGCTGATGCTGGGTCTGCGCTCTATCGCGCAGGAATATCCCGGCGATATATCCATTACAGCAGTTCCGCTTGACACTAATAAGGAGGCGACACCATGATAAAGATGAATCTGCAATTCTTCGCGCACAAGAAGGGCGTAGGCTCCACAAAGAACGGCCGCGACTCCAACTCGAAACGCCTTGGGCCAAAGAGAGCCGACGGACAGGTCGTCCGCGCGGGCAACATCCTCTACACCCAGCGCGGCACCAAGATCCACCCCGGCCTACACGTTGGCCGCGGCTCCAACGACACACTCTTTGCCCTGGTAGACGGCAGAGTAAGGTACGAGCGCAAGGGCAGGGACAAGAAGCAAGTCTCTGTATACCCCGAGCCTGTTATGGCCTAAATCATTACCAACAAAGCCTGCGTTTATCCGAACAAGGGCTTTTGTTGTTTGGCCGGGTATGTCGTAAAGGAGTATATATGTTCGTAGATAATGTAACAATACGTATTGTTGGCGGAGACGGCGGAGACGGCTTCATTTCGTTCTACCGCGCCAAGTACATCACCAGCGGCGGCCCCGACGGCGGCGACGGCGGAAGGGGCGGCGACGTGGTGTTCGTGGCCGACCACTCCCTTGCCACGCTGATGGACTTCCGCTATAAGAGGAAGTTCGCGGCGCAGCCCGGGGCAAGGGGCGGCGGGCGCAACTGCTCCGGCAAGGACGGCGCGGACGTTGTTGTGAAGGTTCCCGTTGGAACAATCATACGCGAAGCCTCCACAAACCGCGTCATGGCCGACATGGTAACGCCGGGCGAACCGGTAGTGCTGATAAAGGGCGGGCGCGGCGGACGCGGCAACCAGCACTTCGCCACGCCCAAGCGGCAAGCCCCAAGGTATGCCGAACCCGGCAGGAAGTCGAAGCAGTATGACATAGTGCTGGAGCTGAAGCTCCTGGCCGACGTGGGGCTGATCGGCTTTCCAAACGTTGGCAAGTCCAGCCTGCTACGCGCGGCCACAAACGCAAACCCTAAGATAGCCGACTATCACTTCACCACCCTCGCGCCGAACCTTGGCGTAGTGCGCACCAAGTTCGCCAACGACTTTGTGATGGCCGATATCCCCGGGCTTATCGAAGGCGCGAGCGAGGGGCAGGGGCTGGGATACGCCTTCCTGCGCCATGTGGAGCGCACGCGTGTGCTGATCCACGTTGTGGACGCGGCATGTGTGGAGGGCGGCGACCCCGTACACAGCGTGAGGCTGATCAACAACGAGCTTGCGGCGCACAGCGCGCAGCTGCTGAATCTGCCGCAGGTGATCGCCGCCAACAAGATGGACATTACCGGCGCGGAGGAAGGCCTAAAGCGGCTGGAAGCGGAGTTTGGGAAGGTGTTTCCCATATCCGCCGCCACGGGCGCGGGGGTTAACGAGCTGATATCGCATGTATCGGAACTTGTGAAGCAGCAGCCTGTGCCGGAGCCGTACATCCCCGACTATTTCGAGTATGAAGCGGGGCTTGCCGCGCCCGGATACGAGCCGTTTACGGTGGAAGTCACCGAGGACGGCGTGTTTGTCGTGGAAGGCACGGGCCTCGAGAGGATGCTGGGTTTTACAAACTTGGACACCGAGAAGGGCTTTGTGTTCTTCCAGCGGTATCTCAAGGAGAAGGGCATCAACAACAAGCTGGAGGAAATGGGCATTGAAGAGGGCGACACAGTGAAGCTGTTTAACCTGGAGTTTGAATATTATAGATAGCGCGGAGTGAGGGTTTATGAACGCAGAGATAATTGCCGTGGGAACGGAGCTGCTGCTGGGCGACATACTGAACACCAACGCGCAGTACCTCTCGCGCGAGCTGGCCGGGCTTGGTATCGGCGTGTACTACCAGACATGCGTGGGCGATAACGCAGAGCGGCTGATGGGCGCATACGAAGTGGCGTTTGGCCGCGCCGACATTGTTATCACCACAGGCGGCCTCGGCCCTACGGAGGACGACCTCACGAAGGAGACCGCCGCAAGGTACTTCGGCAAGCAGCTTGTTATGCACGAGGAGTCTCTCAACAGAATCGTAGACATCTTCAAGACCCAGTGCCTGACCATGACGGAGAGCAACCGCAAGCAGGCTCTGATACCCGAAGGCGCGCGAACCCTTGCGAACGACAACGGCACGGCTCCCGGCATTATGCTGGAGCAGGACGGCAAGATACTGATAATGATGCCCGGCCCGCCCAACGAGCTTATGCCCATGTTTGCGAACCACGTCGCGCCGGAGTTTGCAAAGCGCAGCGGGCAGACATTTGTGTCCACGGTTATGCGGCTGTGCGGCGTTGGCGAAAGCGCGGCCGAAGAGCGCATCAAGGACTTGATCGACGCGCAGACGAACCCCACCATCGCGCCGTATGCCAAGACGTTTGAGGTGCATTTCAGGCTGACGGCGGCGGCGGCCACCCGCGAGGAAGCCGTTGCTCTGATACAGCCGCTGAAGGCCGAGCTGTACAACCGCTTCGGCCGGGACATCTACGCCGAGGACGGCACAACGCTGGAGGCTGCGGTCTGCACGCTCCTGGCACAGCGAAAGCTTACGATCGCCACGGCGGAATCCTGCACCGGGGGGCTTCTTGCCGCGCGTATTGTGGACAACCCGGGCGCGTCGGCCGTATTCGTGGACGGCGTGATCGCTTATTCGAATGAGGCCAAGACGGCGCGGCTAGGCGTAAAGCCCGAGACTCTGGAGCGGCACGGCGCGGTCAGCCGCGAAACAGCCATGGAGATGGCCGAGGGTGCGGCGCGTTCGGCCGGCGCGGGTGTTGGCCTGTCCATAACCGGTGTGGCCGGGCCTGGCGGCGGTTCGGACGAAAAGCCCGTCGGGCGCGTATACATCGGCATACATCTTGCGGGCGTGTCGTCCTCCATGGAGCTTAACCTGCGCGGCAACCGCACCAAGGTTCGCGCACGCTCCGCGGCTATCGCGCTGGACTACCTGCGCAGAACCCTTCTCGACCACGCCGCGGAGCAGTCGATTT
>WRAA01000047.1 GCA_009780445.1 Defluviitaleaceae bacterium | reverse complement strand
ACTTGCGAACCACAAGGGTTCGCGGCGTTTGCCACTTCCTAGTCTAGCGAAAAAATCACTCGAAAATCCGCCGGAAGCGGGTTTTCAAACACGCCCTAGGAATTTGTAATGGCGAACTCGGCAAGCTTTTGCTGTACCTTCTCAAGCTCCCGCTCGTCGTGAATGTCGAGCCTAAGCGGCTTGCTAAGGTCCAGGCTGAATATGCCCATGATGGACTTTGCGTCAACCACATATCTGTCGGAACCAAGGTCGTACTCGCCGTCAAAGACGGAGATGATGTTCACAAAGCTCTTGACCTTCTCTACGGAGTCAAGATGAATCATAATTGATGTCATGCGTTATGTCCTCTTCCTGTACTGAATTTTTTTGATGATCGCGCCGGTGAGGCTGCTGAACGCGTTTTCGACAAACAGCTTCATCAGCAGGGGGCGTTTGATAACCACGGCCTTGACGGGGCAAAGCTCCTGACAGCAGTAGCATCTTATGCAACCGTCCAGATCCGCCTTGGGCTTGCGCTTTTCGGGGAAGCTGATGACCTTCACGGGGCAGCTTTCACCGCACACGCCGCAGCCCACGCACTTGTCGTGCAGGAAGTGCGGCCGCGGCTGCAGCACGCGACTCATGGCCTTCTGGATAAATGGCGGAAGTGACTTGGACGGATTGATCCGGCTCGGCTTGGGTATGGCGAAGTCGCTCACCTTGAAGCTCTGCGGGGCATCGCCAAGGGTGGTGATGTCCGGCAGATCCGCGCCGGACAGCTCCCGCGCGATGGCACGGCGCAGGGTGGGTACCTTCTCCGGAGGCAGGGAGATGATCTCGCAGGCTATGCGGTCCAGCGCGAAGGGGTTTGCGCCGGCCAGCAGTACGCCCAGGCTACGCGGCTCCCCCGCGGAAGGCCCATGCCCCTCCATGCCCACGATGCCGTCCATCACCGACAGCACGGGGTTCGCCGCCAGACATATGTCGATGAGCGCGTCGGCAAAGTTGTCGTATTCCGGCATGTTCAGGTGGTACTCGGCCTTCATGATGCCGGGTATCGTGCCGAACAGGTTCTTCACCGCGCCCGTATAGGTCATCATGCCGTGGGTTTTCAGCTTCGATACGCTGATTACCTTGTCGTGGTCGTTCAGCATGTCCGTCATTGTCAGCCGTTTCAGCAGCAGACCGCGCGGGTTCTCGCGGCTGCATGATGCGTAGTTGCGGTTTAACGCGGCGCCGGTTTGATCCGCAAGCGCGGCATAACCGCCTGTGCGGTAGATCCGCGACAGCATGGAGTCGTTGAAGGGGCCGCCGGGGCTGTCGCCGATGGTCACAGGGTTGCCGTTGGCCGTCAGAATCTCGATCATGGCCTTGAGTACGGCCGGGTGTGTCAGAGTCGCGTCCTCCGGCCGTTTCTCCATCAGCAGGTTTGCCTTGAGCAGAACCTTCTCGCCGGGTTTCACAAACGCGCTGATTCCGCCCAGATCATCCAGAGCGGCCGTCACCGCGCGCAGTACCTCACCTTCATCATATGTTTCGCACCGCCGCAAAGATACCGTATCTATAGCTTTTCCTCCGCCTTTCCGCGCTTGGCATAGGCCTTGCGCGATGATATCACGAGCTTGCCGTCCTTGTAGTCCACAAACACCTTGCCGCCGCCCTGCAAACTGCCGAACAGCACCTTGTCGATCAGCGGGGTCTTGATCTCGCGCTCGACTGTGCGGATGATCTCCCGCGCGCCGTATTCCTCGGAGAATCCGTGTTCGGCGACATAACGCAGAGCCGCGTCGCTAAGCGTGATGGACACATTCTTCTCGCCCAGCCTTTCGCCCAGCTTCCCCACAGCCTTTGCCGCGATAAGCTCCGCCATGTGTGTATCCACCTTGTTAAACTGTATTACGCCGTCAAGCCGGTTGCGGAACTCCGGGCTGAATAAACGCTCCACGGCCTTGTCGATAGCCTCGCGGCCGCCGGACAACCCGCCGTAGCCGATGATACGCCGCCCAAGCTCCTTCGCCCCGGCGTTGGACGTCATGATCAGCACGATGTTGCGGAAGTCCGCCTTCTTGCCCGAATTGTCGGTCAGCGCGCCATAGTCCATTATCTGCAGCAGCACGTTGAAGATGTCGGGGTGCGCCTTTTCGATCTCGTCCAGCAGCAGCACGGCGTGGGGGCTTTTGCGGATGGCCTCCGTAAGCAGGCCGCCCTCTTCGTATCCGACATAACCCGGCGGAGAGCCGATCAGCCGCGCCACGGAATGTTTCTCCTGATACTCGCTCATGTCGTAGCGCAGCAGTTTCAGCCCAAGGTTCTTCGCCAAGAGCTTGGCGATCTCGGTCTTGCCCACGCCCGTCGGCCCCACGAAGAGCAGGCTTGCCACGCACTTTTCGCTGTCGTTCAGCCCGCTTCGGCTGGCCTTTATGGCGGACACAACGGATGTCACCGCGCCGTCCTGGCCGAACAGCTCCTTCTTGATGTTTTCCTCGAGATACATCAGCTTGTCGGCCTCGGTGCCGCTGACAGACTTCTCGGGGATACGCGCCATAAGCGCGACTGTGCGCTCGATATCCTCGGCAAGAACCTTCGTGACTTCGCCGTCGGTGCGTGTAATGCGGATGTGCGCCCCGGTTTCGTCCATTACGTCGATGGCCTTGTCGGGCATGAACCTGTCCGGCATGTAGCGCGCGGACAGCTCGCACACCAGCCGCAGAATTTCGTCGGAATACGCCACGCCGTGGAAGCCCTCGTACTTCTTGCGCAAGCCGCTCAGGATCTCGAAGCTTTCGTCAAGGCTCGGCTCTGTAATGTCGATCTTCTGGAAGCGGCGGGACAGGGCGCGGTCTTTCTCGAAGTATTTCTTGTATTCCTCATACGTGGTGGAGCCGATGAAGCGTATATGCCCCTTGGTGAGGTACGGCTTGAGTATGCTTCCCGCGTCCAGCGCGCCGGAGCCGACAGAACCCGCGCCGACCACGGTGTGGATCTCGTCGATGTAGATGATGGGCGATTCGTGGCAGGCGATGGCTTCCACGACCTTGATCAGCCGCTCTTCGAAGTCTCCGCGGTACTTGGTGCCGGCCAGCAGGGTGCCCATGTCTACGTAGAAGATCCGGCTGCCCCTCAAGCTGCCGGGAACGTCGTCCGCGGCGATACGCGCCGCCAAGCCTTCTACGATCGCCGTCTTGCCGACGCCGGGTTCGCCCACGTGTATCGGGTTGTTCTTCAGCCGGCGGCTAAGCACCTGTATCGTGCGGGACAACGCGCCGTCGCGGGCGATCAGCGGGTCATACTCGCCGTTTGCGGCCTTGGCCACCATGTTGGTGGTGTATTTCTCCAGCACGTTTTCGTCGGCGGGTTTGTTGTCGGCGTTGCCTACGCCGCGCGGTTCGCTCTGCGTAGGTCCCTGCGTTACATGGGGCTTCGACGCGTGGCCGATTACGGCCAGGCGGCTTACGCCGTTCTTCTGCATGTAGTAGGACGCAAAGGACTCGGGCAGATTCAGTATCGCCGCAAGTATGTTGCCCAGATGCACAAGGCCGGAGCCAAGGCCGCGCGCCTGCGCCGTGGCCAGCTCAAACATTTTCACGAACTCGAAGGAGTCCGTTGGGTTGTCCCCGGATTTCAGCGGCATACGCGTGCGGAAGAACTCGAGAAGTTCGCCCTGGATGGCCGCGATGTCGCCGCCGCTCTTGCCCACAAGCTCCTTGCCGTGGTCGAACATAAGCGAGGCATAGAGGAAGTGTTCCGGCGTAATATACTCATGCCCCTGTATACGCGCTTCGTTCAGCGCGACGACGTATATCTGGTTGCAGATGTTCTCAAGCTTCATGGGTTCACTCCTTTGCCGCGTCCAGCGAGAGGCGCAGGGGGAAGCCGCGGGTGCCGGCCAGCCTGTCCGTCTGCAGCTTCTTCGACACCGCGATGTCATAGGTGTAGATGCCGGCGACACCGTGGCCGTTGTTGTGGATCTCGAGCATGGTGACCTCCGCGGATTCGCGCGTCTTCCGAAACACGTCCATAAGGACTTCCACAACAAAGTCCATCTCGGTGATGTTGTCGTTGTGCATGATCACCTTGAACATGCGCGGCATCTTTATATTCGTCTCGGTAATAATTGTCGGCTTCACATGGTGTAGTGACATATGATCCCCTTTTTCTAATTCGTCCTTGTAATAGGCCGGGCAGTCCGGTACAATATAGTAGATTGTCGAAAACATCTTCTTCACGAAAGCGAGCCTGAAATGGATTATACCGATATGTTACGTGTTGTAACCGATATTTACGAGCAGGAGTTCAAGCAGGCGTATACCGGGCTTGGAGCAAGGGGCAAGCGCGGCCTGCTGAAATATTTTTTCTCGTTCTACCGCAGGTGGCAGTCCGGCGCGATAATCGACAGCACATACCTCACGCCAAACAACATCATCTGGCTCATAACAAAAGGATACCACAAAAAAACCTTCACGACAACCATTCCGACGATAAAAAGCTTCAAGCGGTTCGAAAAATTTGAGTTCCGCGAAGTTTCCTATACCCGTGACGCCCACCCCGTGACGCAGGATCTGGCTGTGATGCTCTCCTGCCTGTCGCCAAGTTTCGATCTTGTGGACAATGTAAACATGGCAAGCTGTTTCAGAGGGGAGCGGGTGAGCGGTTATGTTGACGACCGCGCGGAAGAGGAACTGATGGGCAAGCTAAGCCTGCAGGACCCGTTCTACATCCTATACCTCCTGCGCCTGGCCGACGAAATGGGCTTGATCGCAAGGATGCCGTCTCTGTACTCCAACAAGATCCAGCTGACGCCGCGGGGCTTCAAGATAGCGGAAGGCACGGCAAGCAAGGCGGAGCGAAGGAAGCTCTTCGGCGAGATAGCGGATATGTCGATCTTCATGGCGGCGGACGCTATCGACAGCTTCCTGCCCACGTCGGGCATCATAACCCCTGGTCATGTCTACGACATGCTCTGCAAGCCCACGTCCTTCGACGAAATATTCCGGTACATCTACACCGAGGTCGGACTGGACTTCGACAGCGTAACGCAGATCGACCTTAGCAAACCCGTTCCCGACGAGCTTCAAGACATAATATCGGGCACCTTTGCGCTGGGCACCATAATTTCCATACACATGATCACGGTGTTCGGCACCTATCTGCGCTTCATAAACCCCATAAACATCAGCGGCTGCAACATGGAGCGCGACATGGCGTTTGTGCGCGATGCGGTAGAGGCGCAGCACGACATCGAGATCCCGCTGTTCTCGCCGTGTACGTTTTTTTCGCCGACAGTGCTTGGCCTCCAGTTCTTCAAGCTTTCTACGGCCGCAATGATGAAGCTGCCTGCAACACCTTCGCTTGACCAGCTGCTGGAGCTGATATCGAATCTGGACGATCTTTCAGAGGCGGAGTTCCTGCAGCAGCAGGAGGACGAGCATGGCAAGCACGTGCCGATGTACAAGCTGATGATAAAGCCCGCCGCCGCGCCGAAGTTCTGGAAGCGTGTGGCAGTCTCCGGCGACATGACACTTGACATGTTCGCGTCCTTCATTGTGTTCGAGTTCTTCGAACATTATGCGGAAACCTACAGCTTCCAAAACTCTGATGACATCAACCGCTTCACGGAAGTTGCGCCAAGCACGGGCAGGGGCAAGCGCGCCCGCCGCGACAAGGACACGCAGACCATGACCCTGGGCGAATTTATGACGACGAGCCGCAAGGACTTCCTAATGATAGTGCGCGGACATGCCGTATCCGCGGAAATGGCGGGCCTTCCCGGCAGCAAGCACAAAAAAGGCGAACCTGTGAGGCTCGCCATAACACTCGAAAGCGAGGACGGCGTGGGCAGTGGGTTCTACCCGCAAACCGTGGGGCAGGGCAAGGCCTGGGATTATTACTACTTTAGCTAGAACCTAAAACATGCTGTAGTTCGGCGCTTCCTTGCTGATCTGGATGTCGAAGGGGTGGCCTTCGCGCAGGCCGGCGGGGGTTATGCGGATGAACTCGGCGTGTTCGCGCAGTTCGTCGATGCCGGAACAGCCAAGATAGGCCAGCCCGGAGCGCAGACCGCCCATCAGCTGGTACACCGTATCGGCCAGAGGCCCCTTCGCCGATATGCGCCCCTCGACACCTTCGGGAATGGGCAGGCGCGGCGGATCCTCGTGGTTTGCGTAGGTGTTTGCCTCGGCGCGAAGAGCTTCCATTCCGCGGTATAACTTATACTTACGCCCCTGGTACAGCTCTATGCGCCCGGGGCTTTCGTCGCAGCCGGCAAACATGCTGCCCATCATGACGACGCTTGCGCCGGCGGCCAAGGCCTTGGTGATGTCGCCGGAGAAGCGTATGCCGCCGTCGGATATGATGGGTATGCCGAGAGGGCCGGCCACGGAGTATGCGTCATGCACGGCGGTTATCTGCGGCACGCCAACGCCCGCCACAACCCGCGTAGTGCTGTTGGACACAGAACCCAGGCCGACCTTCACGCAGTCCGCGCCGGCGTCTATCAGATCCTGTGTAGCGCGTGCCGTGGCCACATTCCCCGCGACAACCGGGGTGTCGCCAAACTGCGCTTTAAGCGCGCGCACGGCGGCAATGGCCGATGAGTGGTGCGCGTGGATAGCGTCCACCACCAGCACGTCCACCTTTACCTTCAGAAGCTCTGCGGCGCGCTCCAAGAAATTGTCCGTATAGCCGATTGCGGCCGCGACAAGCAAGCGGCCGTTTGCGTCCTTTGCCGAAAGCGGATAGCGTATCTGCTTCTCGATATCCTTGATGGTGATAAGCCCTTTCAGACGCATCTTTTCGTCCACAATGGGCAGTTTCTCGATCTTGTGCTTCGTGAGTATGGCCTTGGCTTCGTCGATGGAGGTTCCCTCGTGGGTGGTGATCAGGCCGTCCTTGGTCATCACTTCATAGATCTTCTTGTTGTGGTTCGTCTCGAAGCGAAGGTCCCGGTTGGTGATAATGCCTATCAGCTTGCCGTTCTCCGTGATGGGTACGCCGGATATGCGGTACTTCGCCATAAGGTTGTTGGCCTCGTAAACATAGTTGTTCTGCGACAGCGAGAACGGGTCGGTGATAACACCATGTTCGGAACGCTTAACCTTGTCTACTTCCGTTGCCTGCTGCTCGACAGACATGTTTTTATGAATAACGCCGATTCCGCCTTGGCGTGCAAGGGCAATGGCCATCTTCGATTCCGTAACGGTGTCCATTCCCGCGCTCATCAGTGGGGTTGCCATGGTTATATTCTTTGTAAGCTTGATGGTCAGCGATACGTCCTGCGGCGAAATTTCACTAAGAGCCGGCACCAGCAATACGTCGTCAAATGTAAGGCCTGTGCGTAAATTGGTGTTCATAGCATCATTCCTTCGTCGTCAAATCATGAACTTTACACAGTATAGCATAGTCGAGCGGATTGGTAAAGATATTTTTGGAGATGTTTGCGAATGGAAACAGCCGCCGGTGTCGAAAAACACGGCGGCTGTTGTTGATGTGATTAGTCAAGTATTACACGGCGTGCGCCGAAGTAGGTTCTTTGGCTGTGGTCGCTGGTGAGGCTGGCGAAGGAAACTCCCAGGCCTCTGGTGTCGGTGGAGTGGATGAACTGGTCGCTGCCGATGTACAGCGCGACATGCGTAACCACGGTGCCGTTTGCGCTGAAGAAGAGCAGATCCCCCGGGGCGATGTCCTCGCGGTCGATGGGTATGCCGTTGTTGATCATGTCGCGGGAGCTGCGCCCAAGGTTGATGTCAAACTCGTTCATCACGCTGAACACAAAGCCCGAACAGTCTACACCCGACATAAGGTTCGTGCCGCCAAAGGCATAGGGCGTGCCGATAAACTGTCTGGCAAAATCTATGATTTCCTGCGCGCGTTCTGCGTTATGCTCCGGCGGAGCGGTGCGGCTGCCCGCGCGTATGGTGACGAACTCATAGCTGACGTAACCCGCGGCACCGTCCAGAGTAGACACGCGAACCCATTCGTACAGCACTTCATAGACGTTCAGCGTCTGCCACGGATGCAGGATCTTGATAACTTCGGCCTCCGTGGAGCTTGCCGTGCGGAGGTTCAGCCCCGTGGCGGAGCTGACGACGGCGTGTGAGACGGATGCTTGTACCTGCTCGGTTCCCGCGCCGGCGGCGGCTCCCCCGGCGTCCTGGTTCAGTATGCTGAAGATAAGATCCGACAGATCCAGCGCGCCGTCCGGAGAAGCTTCGTCAAGTGTAGCTGGCGGCGTGACCTCCTGCGGAGGAAGCGATATCGGCTGTTCGGCGGAAGGCTCGTCCTCTTCATTGGAAACGTCATTGGCAATGTCATCGGCAATGTCATCGGCAATGTTCAGCGAGGCGAACAGAGCCGCGAAGTCCAGCGGGATTGTGTCTGTGTCCGCAGCTGGCACAGGGTCGGCCAACAGCGGAAGCGGAGCGGCGACCTGCGGAGCTTCGGGAACGTATGCTGTTGTGGACAGGAATTCGCTGAATATGTAGGCGGTTTGCGAGTTGTAGGAAATCCTGTACCAATCGCCGACGCGGGCAAGTATCGTGAACGTGTCGCCAACGCTTGCCGTGCCGAGGATGTTGGAGGACGACGAGTTGCCGGAGCGGATGTTTATGTTCGGGATGACTGCCACGGCTTGTCCGTAGGACGCAAGCTCCGCGTTAGATGCTTCATCCGGTGTTGTGCTTGACGCGGTGTCGGGCGGAGTATGCGCCGTGCCGGGCGCATTGCCATAGGTGACGAAGCGGGTAAGCACGAACACATATGTGAGGTCGCCGGAGTGAACCATGTAGTAATCACCGTGCCGCGAATGTATGCTCACGGCCTGATGTTCCTGCGCACGGCCAAGAACCTGCGCCCGGTAGTGCGGCCCCATACGCAGGGGCGCGCCGGCCTCTGCGTTGATAAAACCCTGTTCCAAGGCTGCAACGCTTACGCTCAACAGTGCCGAAAACACTGCGCTAAGCGCGGCAAACCTGCATGAAGCTTTAAAACGCTTTCCGAAAAACTTCATATATACCCCCAAGCCAAACGCTGTACCGACCACGTTTCACTGCTCAATTATTACGTAATTATTAAGCACATATTAACACAATACTCCGGTGTTTGTCAATACTTTTGCGCGACGAAACTTAAAATTTAACGTCTGGGCATCTGGGCGGGCGTGACGTCGGTCGTCAGCACGTCGAACACGAAGTCCTTGGCGAAAATGTCTATCATCTCGGCCATCATCTCGGCCGTAACCATGCGGGTGTCGTGTGCCAGCATTATCACGCTGTCGCCGCGTGCGGTCTCCAGGCCGCGCTCCAGCAGCTGTTTGGCGGTGCGCCTGTTGTCGATGCTGTCGTCGATGCTTGCGTTCCAATCGAAGTAGACCACGCCGATGCTCTCCAGAAAGTCTATGGCGTCGTCGCGCACATTTGCGTTAAACCGTGTGACAGAACCGCCCGGGAAGCGGTAGAGGTCCGAGTAGTATCCCGTGAACTCGGCGATGATCGAGCGCGTTACGGTGAAGTCATGTACGAAGGCTTCGAGAGAGGCGTAGATCTCCGCGTAGTCGTGGCTGTAGCTGTGTACGGCGACGGTGTGGCCTTCGTCTACAATGCGCTGCATTATTTCCGGGTTTGCGCGGACATTGCGGCCGACCACGAAGAAGGTGGCGCGGATGTCGCGCTCCGCCAGGATGTCCAGTATCAGCGGGGTGACGGTGCGCGTCGGGCCGTCGTCGAAGGTGAGGTACATGACCCTGTGCGGAACGGGCTGCGACGGGGTGTAGGCGGCGACAGGTTTGGCCTCGGCGTAATAATATTCGTGGGCCTGCGCTTCGGCGTAGCCGTAGGCGGTTTCCGGTTCGTCCTCGCCTTGCGGAGCATACTCGGCATACTCAACATGTTCTACATAGTAAGCATATTCGACATGCTCCGCGTACAGGGCGGCGTGTACGGGTATAGCGCGGTCGCTTGCTTCGGCAACGGCGAATTCGCCGGCCGAAAACAGGATGCCGGTGATCAGCACAGCCGGCAGGGTATGGTTGATTGTATAGTTTTGCAGTTGACTCCAAGCAGGCTGTCCTGTCGATTCCAAAAATTCCCTTAAATTGAACATATTTACACTCCTGATCCTATATGTAATTATCTAGTTTGCACAAAACTCACTGTCCGTATCATAGCACATTGCGCAACAAATTTCCAGCCCTATTTCGCGCCCAGCCGTACAAGAAGAGATACAAAAACCGGCATACAGTAGTGAATTTAGTTGAAAACGGTCTTGTGTCAAGTCCGGAACGCGCGGTTTCAAGCGCGTTTCGGACGCAGACAGAAGCCGATTTTCAACTTAATTCACTATATAGTGTATGCCGGGCCGGAAGTGTGTTTGCAGACCTTAATTTCGGGTTGCGATCCAGAGATGTTTGTAGGCTTCGGTGTCAAGAATGCCGTCGCTCGGTGTTTGACGTTTTGCGAAGGTTACTTCTGCAAGGTTGCCGATAAGCTCGAAGAGTAAGGCCGCGTGCGCCTCGAAGGTGTCGGCCGGCAGATCCGGCGTCTGCGGAACGGTATCCGCCGCTAAAGGTTCGTAGTACACGGTAAGGCTGTACGCTTCGCTGTCAATGGAGATGAATTGCTGCCGCCAGCCATCCCCCGGGGGCGGCAGTGAGAGGACGATCCTCGAAACGGCCGGCGCGTTCCCCACATAGGGCGTGGCAAGCGCGGGATAGCCCGCCGGCGCGGTGTAACGCGCACAGCCCGCCGGCACCACAAGCATCATCAACAGCATCAGTAATAATTTCATGGCAAACTCCTAGGGCGTGTTTGAAAACCCGCTTTCGGCGAATTTTCGAGTGATTTTTTCGCCAGACTAGGAAGTGGCAAACGCCGCGAACCCGCAGTGGTTCGCAAGTTTGACGCTGACGACGTATGGCGGAAAAAGCACCGAAAATACGCCGAAATGGGGTT
>WRAA01000046.1 GCA_009780445.1 Defluviitaleaceae bacterium | reverse complement strand
GTCGGGCTAGGAAGCGCCGACGCCGCGAACCCTTGTGGTTCGCAAGGAGAAGCTGACGACGCACGGCGGAAAATTTGCCGAAAATACGCCAGAATGGGGTTTTCAAACACGCTCTAGAACACCAAATTTACCAGCCCCAGCGTAATGAAGGGCACGAATGTGATAAGCATTAAGCAGGTGAGTAACAGGATGTAGAACGGCAGGGCTTCCTTTATAAAGCCCTTTGTCTGACACTTGGTGATTGAACATGTTATGAACATCAGTGTGCCGACAGGAGGCGTTATTGCTCCAATGGACATATTGAAGATAAATGTCATAGCGAATTGTATTTCATTGATGCCGTAAGCCTGTGCTACCGGTGCCAATATGGGCACCAAGATAAGCATCAGCGCGTTACCCTCGATAAACATGCCTATGGTCAGCAGGAATATGTTTACCGCAATGAGGAACACGTACTTGCTATCGATGGAGTTGACTATTATCTGTGTAATGGCCTGGGGTATTTGCTCCCGCGTGAGCACCCATGCGAGGGACGACGCGGCGCCCACTATCAGCATGATTCCGGCCGTTGACAGAACCGTCTCCTTTATGCTGATGAAAAATTTTTCCAGCGTCATCTCTCTGTATAGAAGGCCCAGCACTATCGCGTACACAACCGCGACGGATCCGGCTTCTGAAGGCGTGAACACCCCAAAGCGTATACCGCCGATGATAACAACCGGCAGGCAAAACGGCAGAAAGGCCTTCTTGGAGGCGCTCCATAGCTCGCCTTTGACCAGCGGTTCTGTGCGTATGGGTTTGTAGTCACGTTTTTTAGAGATAAGCCGGACTAAGATCATTAGAGCGATACACAGCAATATGCCGGGGCCGATGCCTGCAATAAACAGCCTGGCGATTGACACATTGGCGATGGAGCCGTACAAGATCATGCCGATGCTTGGGGGGATCAGCGGGGTTATCATCGCCGAAGAAGCCGTTACCACTGATGAAAATTCCTTGGTATATCCTTTACGCTCCATTTCAGGCACGAGTATCTTGGCACTCATGGCGGCGTCAGCCAAGGCCGATCCGGACATGCCTCCCATAAGCATGGAGAGCATGACGTTTACTTGTGCAAGCCCGCCCGTCATACGTCCGACAATCAATGTGCAAAAGTCAAGGACGCGCTGAGAGACACCCGTGTGATTCATAAACGCGCCAAGCCCAACGAAAAAAGGCACTGCAAGCAAAGGTATGCTTTCAATCCCGGATGTGATGCGCTGCGCAAAAATAAGCGATGGGAGCCCCGGTGTAAGTACAAAGTACAGAAGACTGCCCGCCAGAATAGCCACGAACACAGGCACCTTGATAGCCAGACAAACCAGCAGCGTGATGACCGAAACAACAGCGGGATTCATTGTTTGTCTGCCTCCTTGGAAAAGAAGTTTCTGAAGCTGTATACCGTGTAGTTTACAACCATCAGAACGCAGCCGATGGGTATTGATGAATAGATTATCGCGCTGGGGATACGCAGTACGCTGGTGGTTCGGTTCATTTCATGAAATTGATTTACAAGAGCCAGCCCTTGGTACATCAGGTATGCCAAAGATAGAAATACTACGATATAGACGACCAGGCTGAGCAGCTTTTGAACAAAGCGCGGCAGCATGGATACCAGCACTTCGATGCTGACATGGGTGTTCATCCTGAAGCCCGCGCTGGCGCCGAACAGCGTTATCCAGATCATCATCCAGATCTGAACTTCTTCAAGCCACACAAACGGACGCACGACAAAGTAGCGCATGATCACCCCCGAGAACGTAATGGCGACCAACACTACAAAGGAAGCCCCACAAACTATCAGATCCAGATTCTTGAAGATATCGGCGAGTTTAACCTTTGGCATAGCGAGTGTCCTTTCTTCAATTACTTTATTAAAGCAGTTCCATTTGACACTTGCTGAATCGGAGTCGGAACCGCAATGGTTCACTGCGGTTTCCGGCGAACGATGAAGCTTAGTGTCAAGCGGAACTGCTATAGATCCTAATCATACCGGAGGAAGGACCGCTCCTTCCTCCGGCAGAGTGAATCTATGATCTTATGATGGAGATGACATACTCAGCCAGACCCGGGGTCCATCTGTCTACGATGTCGGGGAATTCAAAGAATCTGAGGGCGGCTTCCTGGAACGCAGCCACTTCTTCGTCAGTGGGTACGTGTACAACAACTCCGTGTGATACAAGTGCCTCGAGAGCTGCCTCTTCTGCACCGGCGAATACGCCGTTGTTGAACAAGCCGGCCTCGTAAGCTGTTTCCTTTAGGATCTGTTGTTGTTCCGGGGTCAGGCTGTTGAAGAACGGCGCGCCGGTTACCCATGTTGTAAAGTTTCTTACGTGTCCGCTCAACAACAGGTATGTTGCCACTTCGTGGAAACCGCCGTTGTACAGAACGGGCAGCGGGTTTTCTACACCGTCGATTACGCCTTGCTGCAGGGCCGTATACACTTCACCGAGAGCCATCGGGGTAGGGGTTGCGCCAAGGGCTTCAAAGCCTCTGATGAATGTTGGGCTGTTTGCTACACGCATTCTGAAGCCGGCCAAGTCGTTCGGTGTGTGGATGGGTCTTGTGGTGAGCATGTGCCGCTGGCCGTATATCCAGTTAGATGCGAGCAGTTGCAGTCCGTTTTGGGCCAACAGCCTTGTTTGTTCGGCATACCAGTCACTTTCTGTCAGTGCCCAGCATTCTTCCCACGTGGCGAACAAGTATGGAGCGAACACTATGCCAAAATCAGGAACTCCGCGTTCGGCGTAGAATGCACCGTCGGCCAAGGTGGCCACGGGCGCTCCGGCGATCATTTGGTCAAGCAGATCGTTCTTACTGCCGAGAAGGCTGGACGGGAATAACTCTACCCTGATGGAGCCTCCGCTTCTTTCTTCGATCAGCCGCGCCCATTCGTTTACAGCTAGGTCAATGGGCTCGCCGGGGTGGTTTTCGTAGCCGATTTGGAACAGTACGGGCTCGGCAGCCGCTTCCGCCGGGGCAGGAGCCGCCGGTGCCGCCGGTGACGCACATGCGGCAAAAGCAAGTATTACGGCAAACGATGCCAAGATGACTGTCAGTTTTCTAAGCATTTCTTAAACCTCCTCTATATTGTGAGTTGATATTTAGAGTCCGTTCGCTGTAATGATATTATAGCGTCAACACGGCTTTAAACACTTTTCCGCCTAAGCGGATCCATTCTTCGAATGATTCTTCGGCCGTTGAAAACGGAGCGCTGTGAGTGATGAAATTTTCGAGATTGATGCGCCCGGAAGCTACGCAGTCGATTACATATCTGAAATCCTCCGTCAGGGCTGCTCTGCTTCCCATCAGTTCGGTTTCGCGTCTGTGAAACTCCGGGTGATAGAGGGATAGGTCGCCCTTGAAAATGCCGACATACACCAGTCTGCCGCCGTTTGCCAGCAGGTTTACCGCGCCCGTCATGGAAGCGGCATTCCCGGTGGAGTCGATAATGTGGGTAGCGCCCCAGCCATCGGTGAGGTCGATGACGCTTTGTTTGAAGGAAGGGTCGTTTGGGTCCAGCACGTGTTGGAATCCGAAGCGTTCGCCGGCGAAGCTGCGACGGCTTTCGTCGATGTCGGCCAAGATCAGGCGCGCTCCAAGAGACACGGCTACTGCTGCCGCACCCATGCCGATAGGCCCGGCTCCCAGCACCAGCAATGTCTCACCAAAGCAGACGCCGCTGCGCCGCACTGCGTGGGCGCTTATGGCGAAAGGTTCTATCATCGCAGCTACTGAAGGGCTCATGTTACTATCGACTCTTACTAGGTTGTCTGTAGGGGCCGTAAAATATTCTGCCATTGTTCCGTCGTGATGAACTCCGTACACAGAAAGCGCACAGCAACAATTCACCTTGCCTCTTTTGCAGGCGATGCACTTGCCGCACGAAAGATAAGGCACCAGTACCACCTTGTCGCCTTCAAGCAAACCGCTATTGTTTGCGCCTTCGATTTTTTCAATAACGCCACAAACTTCATGCCCCATGACACGAGGATATGTAACCAGAGCGTTAAGTCCCTTAAACGAGCCGATATCCGAACCGCAAACACCCACGGCACTTACCTTCACCAAAGCCTCGCCGGGAGTTGCGACAGGCTTTGGGGTTTCACGCATTGCCAAGAGGCCTTGTTGTTCCAGAACAAGCGATCTCAATAATATCACTCCTGACCTAGTGTATCAAGCTATTGTCCGTTTTATCGCAAAAATATTGGTCAGCACCTCCTTTTATACAAGTCTGATATATAAGCTAATTACAATATAACATACCTGTTACAAAAATACAAGTTGCATATTTGACTAATTTTCGGCGCATATATTTGTGCATGTTTTATATTTTTAAAATTGACAGTGTGTGATATACTGTACGTATACAGTACACCGCATGGTTAGGAGTGTATATCTTGAACGCTACAGCTGCCAACATGAGAGATGTTGCATATGAGTATCTGAAGGGCAAAATCCTCAACTGCGAAATCCTCCCCGGACAAGAGATCAGTGAAAAACGAGTGTTAGACGCGCTGGGCACGGGTCGGACACCTGTGCGAGAAGCGATTATTACGCTGCAAAAAGAGGGATTGGTAGAGGTGTTTCCCCGCAAGGGGACGTGCGCTACGACGATTACAATTGCAGATGCCACAGAACTGTACCAGTTGCGTAAACTTATAGAGCCGACAGTAGCGATACAATTCAGGGAACAGCTGGACCCCGGGAAGCTGATGAAATTCGATGAGTCTTTTCTCGAAATCTGTGACAGAATCGGAAACGATAGTGATATCGAATTTTATGAGCTTGATATCAAGTTCCACAGCTATATTGTGGAATCGGCCAACAACAGTCGACTAAAGCGCATTTTTGATGACATAATGCTGTCTGTTTACAGGCTTGGCATATTCAATACAATTCAAAATCAACATAATCCCAAACAATCGACATACAACCAGCACCATAGGATCATTCAAGCGATACTGATGGAGGATGATGACGAAATTCAGAAGGCGCTTGTATCACATATAAACTATTCGAGGATGTCATCCCTGAAAACACTGTCTACTGTTCAGAACACGTCCGAGCGAAAAAGCGCAGAAAAAAATCATGATCACCTATCGAACGATGATCATGATTACAACAGGCTTTAATATCCAAACGCCAACGCGCCGCCGTCTACGGCAAAATCTTGGCCTGTGATATATTCGGCGCTGTCGGAAAGCAGGAATACAGCCATTGCGCCCAAGTCTTTCGGGTCTCCAAATTTGTGCATCGGCATACGGTTCAATATTTTATCCTGTCGTTTGGCATCCATAACGGCCTTTGTCATTTCCGACGGGAACCAGCCCGGGGCTATGCTGTTGACCGTGATGTTATCACCGGCCCATTCGACAGCTAGGCCGCGGGTTAGACCAAGGACGGCACTTTTGCTGGAGCAATAAGGCACTACTTCGGAAAACCCAAGATGAGCTGCCATGCTGGAGATATTGACAATCCTTCCCGTATGCTGAGAGATCTTTAGATACGGATAGCACAGCTGGCTGAGTTTGAACACCGAAAAGACATTGACTCTGTGGATCATATCAAAATCTTCATCGGAAAAGTCTTCAGCCCGGCGTTTGATTGTGATCCCCGCGTTGTTAATCAGAAAGTCGATCCCACCGGACTCTCCCTGTTTTTTGACAATTTGTTCAATGGCTTTGTAGTCGATTATATCTGCCGCTACGTGCTCCACACTTGGATGACTAATGTCGTCGGAGTTTTTAGGGTGACCGGTGCGGCTTATGGCCGTCACCTTTGCTCCGGCTTCCGCAAGCACATTGGCGACGGCAAAACCTATGCCGCCGGATGCCCCGGTCACAATGCCGCAACGGCCTGTTAGATCAAACATGTGTTCCCTCCTTAGAATTTAATCGGTACAAGATATTTCTCCAAGAAATTAAAGCCCCATCCCGGGCCTTCGCGCAGAATGGCGTATCCTTCTTCAAAACGCATTTGATTGTCGATTATGTCGTCGACCCAGTCGAAGCTTTCGGCACCGAATGGTAAGGATACAGTCGCCAGCAGCGGCACGTCGTAGTCTTTGTAATAATGCGGCAAGCACGGCACATGATATGCCTGCGCCAGAGCTGCGGAGTCACGCCATGCCTCGACCCCGCCGATTCTGAGTAGATCGGGTTGCCATAGGTCTAATGCGTTGCGTCTTACCAATTCCTTGAGTGCCGCTGTATCGTACTCTCGTTCGCCCATTGCCAAGCTGACGGACGTCCTGTTTCGTAAGGTTTCGTATCCTGCAAAGTCTGTGTTGGGCAGAGGTTCCTCGAACCACTGGATGCCGATTTCTGCAACTTTGTTGGATAACCTGACGGCGTTGGCCACATTCATGCCTTGGTTGGCATCCATCATAATATTGACCCCGGGGCCTAGCGCTTCCCGCACTTTGAAAAGACGATCTACATCGCGCTCCGGGTCCGGGCTGCCAACTTTGACTTTTACTGCCTTGAACCCGCGCTTTTTGTAGTTGCAGACCTCTTCCAACAGCTCATGATCACTGTAGCTAAGCCAGCCGCCGCTGCCGTAAACGGGGATTTTTTTGCCGTTGGATCCCAGCAGCTTCCAAATAGGAGCGTTAAAAGATTTGCCAATGCCGTCCCACATGGCCACATTTATGGCGGCCACTGCCCATCGATGCAAGCCTAAGTTGCCAAAATACTCGCATTCCATCTCGTAATCGTGCTTTAACCGCAGGGTTTCGTGGATACTGTAATCGTGTTCCAGTACAAATCGGCGAATATCACAGAGAGCTCCCTCGATGGCACCGGGGGAATAATGAAAGCTCAGAAGGTATCCTTGTCCGATTATGCCGGATTTAGTGATAATTTCGACTACATAAAATTTAATCTCTGATATAGTGTGTGTAGCGTCGGCAATTGGGCGGCTGTTCTTAGAAATAGCTTGGTACAACCTGATATCTTGAATTTTATCCAATACAATACCTCCCAGGTAATATTTTGTTTAAAGCTGTCGCTTATATATCAGAACAAGTATACCACATGATATCCTGCTTTTCAATAGACTTCTCGGCCAATATGTGTTAAAATTCAACACGGTAATGAAAATGAAAGTAAAAAAGGCGCACAGCCCCAAACCACGACGGAGCCATACGCCTAAAAAAAGTTGGTACTACTGCCTCTTAGGGGTGACGCGGATCTGGTTCACGCTCATGCCGGTGTTACGGCGCACCGCGTCCTCTATCTGCGCCAGCTCGGAATCCGACAGGGCTTCGCGCGCCACTACGATGTCTACGTACTGGTCTGCGATACGCACGTAGGCTTCGCTGAATCCCCTCGATTCCAGCATTGCCTCGGTGGCGGTCTCTCTCTCTATGCGGCTTTGGATCTCGAGCATCGCGTCGGTGATGATCGCGCGTTGATCCATGTCGATGTTCTGCTCGTTCACCATGTTCATGAGGATGTCGGTCTGGCGTGCGCGGGACTGTTCGCGCTCCAGCCGCGCCTGCATGAAGAACGGCGGCGAATCGGTCGCGCTTACGAACACGGCCTCGCCCGGCTCGTGCATATGCTCGTGGGCGAAATCGTTGTAGAATACGTCGTGGCTGTCGGCGAAGTCATAGTCGAAGTCGAACTGGCTGGAGATCCAGGGCATGTCGTGCAGGAACATATCATCGAAATATTCGTAGTATATGTAGTCCAGGTCGAGATCCCCCGGCCTCTGCGTCACCTGCCCAAAGTCATCCAGCGCGATAGCCTGGGCAAACTCCACCTCCGCCCGGCTGTCGTGCCAGTTCAAGTAACCGGCCACGCCGATCATGGCCACAAGAGCTGTGATGATCACCTGATTGCGCTTGAACATAAACTTTTTCATGCTATCTGCCTCCGTTTGTTGTCATTCTCAATACTTGTACCTGATGCACTTCGAGCCCAAGCACGGTCTGCGCCGCCGTGGCAAGCTCCGCCCGCACCCGCGCGTCGTCCGCGCCCTGCGCTGAAATTATCACGCCTTCCACCTTTGGCTCGTACTCGCGCAGCAGCACGGGTTCCTGATTGCCGTCGCGTGATACCGTGAGAGTTGTGTGCTGGCCTGAAACGTCGCGTTGATCCCTCCTTCCGCCCGCGCTGTCTACTTCGCTGACTTGGGATTCGCTGCGCACAACATTTTCGGCGTACACCCTGTGCGCCCCCACCGCAAACGTCAGCATCACACGCACATTGCCCACGCCGTCCACCGTCCGCAAAATGCTCTCGAGCCTGCGCTCCAAGACTTCCGCATAACTTGCGGGCTGTGCCTGTGCCGCCCTCTGTGGCTGGCGTGTTTCCGCGGCGGAACCTGCGTATGCCTGTGGTGGCTCCGCGCCGGCTCCGCTTGGTTCGAAGAACAAGTTTGCCGCCACAATAATGGCTATGCCGAACAATATCGCAATGGCTACGTTCGCCGGCGACATCCGTTCCTTTGTCATCAGTTTCTCCAGCTGTTCCTTCGCTTTGTCCATCTTCTTAACCTCTTCTCATCAGTACTTCTATATGTATATTGCCCGCGTCGATGTTATAGAAGTCCGAAATGGTCTGTTTCAAAAGTTGTATACTTTCGCTGTCGGCCGAACCTTCCGGGGGCGTAGCGTGTTGGCGGAGGCGGCTTTCGCGCAGGCTTACGTCCACCCTCTCCACACGTATGAAGGGGCGGCCGGCATAGGCCTGCGCCGTATCCGCCGCGTCCGCGTCGTAAGCTTCGTCCATCATCACGGCCAGCCTCAGATCTATCAGCGCGCCTGTCTCCGACACAAAACTCGCCTCGCTGCTGTATACCGAGAAGCGCGTACCCGCCAGCAGGGCGTCCAGCTGGCTGCGTATTATGGCGTTCACATGTTCGCCGAGGATGCGGTCTCTCTGGCTTATGAAGAAGGCCTCGTCATAGTCCGCAATGCCGGCGATATGGCTTGCGTCGAGAATCCGCGCCACAGCCCCGTCCGCCTCCCCTGCCCCGCCGCCAAGAAACGCCGCCACGGGCGAAATCACCACAATGATAAGCACCAGCCCCAGCACTATGTCGATGTACTTCTTATAGCTGCCGCCGGGCGATATGATCCCCACAAAGGTCATGAATATCACCAGGAACATGATGTTGCGGATATAGTCGTTAAACTCCTGCACTTCGCCACCTCATACCTTCGTATCAAAAGCTAAGCATGATAACCGCCATCATCAGGAACATGGAAACCACCGTAGCCACACAGCCCAGCAGCAGGAACAGGAAGCTGCCCACGGTGTTTACGCAGTCCACCAGCCGCTTGTCGCAGATCGGCGCGATAAGCGCGGCAGTCAGCTTGAAGATGAACACCAGCGCAACCAGCTTGATAACCGTGGCGAAGCACACGATGCCCACGGTTATGATCAAGGCCACCAGCACGCCCGAACGCGCGGCCAGGGCCCACACCGCCACCATGTCCGCCGCGCCGCCGATCACACTGCCCACGATCGGCACGGCCTCCACCGCGGTACGCGCCGTGCGCCCCACCAAGTGGGACGCGATAGGGCTGGCGATCTTCTGGAGCGACAGCACCAGCCCGAAGGAGAACGCAATGGCGGCAAGGCTCCACGCGCACGCCGTCATGATCAGCTTCGCGAAGTTCTTGAGGATGTCGCGCTCGTTCAGGCAGTTCACCACAGTCATCACCACGCCGGCGATAATCAGCGGCGTAAGAACATAGTTGATGATAGCCGCGGTGATGTGGGCGTAGAAGGCAAGCGTCGGGCTGATGACCAGCGGCGCGGCCAGGTTGCCCGAGAACACCATCAGGGCTATCAGCACGGGAATACCCGCCGTCATAATCCCCGTGAGGCCGCTGATCATGGACGTAGCCGCGCCCACGCCGATCGAAAACGCCTGGAATATCAGCACCACCATCAAGGCGAAGATAACGACAAACCCCAGATTACCCACATCCGCAACACCAAACGAATCTGTAAGGTTCTTCAAAATCGCCGAAAGCACGGCAATGATGAGGATGTTCCGCGCAATGCCCGAAAACTGCCGAAGCTCCCGCAGGAACATATCCGCCGCAAGGCCGAACAGCCCCCGTGGCGAAAAATCAACCTCGCCGCGTATCACCCTCACCGCAATGTCAAGCACCGACACACCCTCCGCGCCCGAACGCGCCAGAGCCTCGTCAATTCCGCCGAAATCCAGAAACTCCAGATTCCGCTCGATCATGCCGCGGTCCGGCAGGCCTCCCTGCGCATACGCCGGCACAGACAGGCCACACACCACCACCACCGCCAGGCACAGCGCCGCCAAAACTCTCCTCATTAGTACGCACCTCTTCACGGGAGCATCATATTGATAATGTCGATCAACGACATCAGCACAGGCACAGACACCGACATTATAATCACCTTCGCGCCCATGGCGATACGCGCGGCAATGGCGTTCTCCCCCGCGTCGCTGCACACCTGCGCGCCGAACTCCGCGATATACGCAATGCCGATGATGCGGAATATCACGCTGACATACGCCATGTCCGCCTGCACAAACCGCGCCAGATCCAGCAGGACGAACATCTTCTCGGCCAGCATCGGCAGAGCCATGAAGAATATCAGAGCCGACGCCGCAAGGCTTAGCACCAGGGCAAACTGCGGAGCGTCCTTGCGAATGGCGATGGCCAGCACCGCCGACACCAGCCCCGCCGCCACGATCCGTACTATCTCCATAGGCGCACGCCCTTCCTCACAAGCTGAACAGCTCGCGCACCGTATCAAAGAGCTGGCTTATGTACTGAATTATCCAGAACAGCACCAGTATCAGCCCGGCCAGCGAAGTTATCATGGCCTGATCATCACGCCCCGCCTTCTGCAGCACCTGTGTCAGAACCGCAATCAATATGCCCACCGCCGCTATCTGGAACACCACGCCTATCTCCATGCTTCATCCCCCGTGTCGATGATTACATCCGCACAATTTGCGGATATACGGAAGCTCAGAAACATATTCCATCTGCTGTCGCCGAGTTCCGCGGTGAAGCATCGCGGAATCGGCTCGGCAG
>WRAA01000045.1 GCA_009780445.1 Defluviitaleaceae bacterium | reverse complement strand
TCGCTAGACTAGGAAGTGGCAAACGCCGCGAACCCTTGTGGTTCGCAAGTTTGACACTGACGACGTATGGCGGAAAAAGCACCGAAAATACGCCGGAATGGGGTTTTCAAACACGCCCTAGCCTTGCAAAAAACTGCCGCGCAAATCCGGCATTCGCTAATTTCGCAAGAGGTCTAATGTCTAACTATGGCTCCAAGCTATGGATCAGCGCGTCCGGCACATAACCCATGATCGACATGCAGAGGCTGTCGAACACGGGGCTTTTCTTGCTGAGGATAAATTTGTGGTTCGGCGGGGCGGCCGGGCGCGTTAGGCCGCGGGTGTGCAGCTCTTGCCGCATGTTGCGGGCGGCGGCGGCGGCGGGGTCTATGATTGACGCGCGGGTGCCGACGGCGGCGCGTACTTCGTCCATGATAAGGGGATAGTGGGTACAGCCCAGGATAATGGTCTGCACGCCCTTGGTTAACAGGTTTGAAACATAGGTCTGTACGTCGTGGTAGGTTTCGGGTTGGCCGGCCTTGCCCTCTTCGACAAGGCGGGCGAGGCTGGGGCAGGCCTGGGGGTGGAAGGGCTGATCCGCGCCCATTTCGCGGAAGGTGCGCTCGTGGGCTTTGGAGTTTACGGCGGCTAAGGTGGCCATCAGGCCGACGGATTCGGCGGCCAGGGCCTGTGCGCAGCCCGGGCGTATCACGCCCACGACGGGCATGTGGCCGTAGGTACGCAAAATTTCGTGCGAATAGAGCGCGTCGATGGTGGTGCAGGCTATGGCCAGAGCCTTTACGTTGTGCGTGCCAACCAAGTATTCACAGATCTGGCGGCCATAGGAGCGTATGACATCCGGCTCCTTGCCGCCGTAGGGTGCGCGGCCTGTGTCGCCGAAGTAGACTATTTCTTCGTGTGGCATATGCGCGAAGATCTCCCGCGCGACGGTCAGCCCGCCCACGCCGGAGTCGAACACGCCGATTGGCCTTGTATCAATAAGCCGTCAACTCCCTAGCAAGTATCATCATACGGGAGATGCCGGCCGATCCTACGAGGCCATCACCAACCCGAAAAACGCGATCCCGAGCAGCCACATGGCCTTCTGCCACAGGCCGTACTTCTCCAGCCGAAAGTAGGAGATCATCAGCAGGCCCGTCAGGGCGAACACGGCCACGCTGAGCCATTCGGAGACATAGTAGTGGACGACGATCCAGATAGACATGCTGACCAACAGCGCGCCGCCCGGAACGGGCATACCCGTGAAAAACGTCTGCCCTTCCGTGGCCGTGACGATCTGGTAGTAGGCCAGCCGCCACATGCCGCACATGCAGTAAAACGCCATGGCAAGGTAGAGCGGCAGACTCGCGCCCACAAACGAATACACCAGCATAACCGGGATAATGCAGCACACGAAGAAGTCCACGAAGGAATCCAGATAGGCACCGAAGCGCGACTGCTGGTTCAGCTTGCCGGCCAACATGCCGTCCAGCAGATCCATCAGCATCGCCAGCGCGACCATGCCGACAGCCCCGCGCAGGCTGCCCGCGCTGATGTAGTAACACGCCGCCACGCCAAACATCAGCCCAAGCGACGTTACCCCGTTAGGTATATTTATATACTGCAGTGCGGGAAAATATTTCTGCATTACAAAGTTTCCTCCGTCCGTCCGCTGAATAGCGGCCTCTTATTGTCTGCCGGTGCCGAGAGCTTCGCCGACCATTACGCGCGTTTCGTAGCCCTGGGCGGTCTGGGCGACAAGGTTTGGGTCGGGCGCGAAGGTGTCTTGCCGGAAGAAGGCAAGCAGGAGAGATCCGCCCGGCAGGAAGTAGCTGGCCATTTGGGCGCGGCTTACGGTGTCGCCGTTTTCGAAGCAGTGGACGATGCTGCCGACGAATGTCGCGCCGACTTCCACCAGCATGACCTTGCCGAAGTTGGCCGATTCAAAGGTGATGAGGGCGCGCTTGTTGCGGCAGTAGAGCCGGACGATACGCTTGATGGCCAGCGGGCTGACGGAGTAGAGATCCCCGCGGATCAGGCGCGAATCGGTGATTGTGCCGTCGTCGAAGAAGTGCATACGGTGGTAGTGCGCGGGCGTCAGGCGTATGCGCAGCATGGTGCCGCCGCGGTAAAGCTGTGCCAGATCGTCGTCGCGCAGAAGCTCGCCCAGGGAGAAGGTGCAGCCCTTGGCGGCGATGAGCATTGCGGGGTCTATGTCTGTGTAGACGCTGGCCAGGCCGTCGCAGGGGGAACCCAGCACGTCTGCCTGTTCGGGGAAGATTACGTCGTCGCGCTCGCGCGAAAAAAACTCGGCGAAGTTCTTGTAGTCTCCGCTGGTGCCGGTCATGTCTACTTGATATTTTGTGATAAACTTGGGGATCTTGCGGGCGGAGTGGCGCGTGCGGCAGTAGATTCCGTACAGGCGGCTCAGAGCCTTGCGCTTGACAAGGAAGGGCAGTGTCGCCCCGCCGACCGGGGTGTCGTAGATTAAACGCATGAGGCGTTCCGCTACGACGTTCTCCTGTTCGTACTCGCCGTCCTTGTAGATCCAGATCTCCTGCTTGGCCTTGGCCTTCTTGTTTCGCCGCAGGCGCAGCTTCAACTTGAGTTTCATTCCTGCGGTCTCACCTCCCACTTAGGGCATTTGTAGAGATCTACCTGGCTCTGGCTGTTTGGGTAGCGGCCGCAGTAGTAGTAGCCGAAGTACAGAGAGCCATAACTTAGGCAGCGTTTGTCTACCATCAGCGGACAGGTTATCTGCTCGCAGCACGGGTTTGCGCACATGTCGCAATTGTCGTTGGAGCCGCACCAGCTGGTTTTAATGCGCATCCGGCTCCTGTCGTTGTTCTGGATGGGTGGGTCGCTCAGGCGCGACGGATACATTTCGCGGTACTGCCTGTTGCTCAGCGAACGCCACAAAACCTTGTACATATGCGCCCATAAACGCACAAAACTGAAGTCGCTGTAGGACGCGTTCGGCGCGAACGCCCCTTTGTACAGCGGCGCAAGCACCACCAGGGACAGCCCGCCGCTCACAAAGAACAGCACCAGCAAGACGCGCAGATACAGCCGCGCCGCAATATGTTGTAATATTATCATTAGATTCACCGAATCAATTCTATCCCATTTCGTATGATATTGCAATGCTTATTTTTGCTCCGTAACAATATGGTCGAAGCACGACAGTTCGGCCGCAAATTTTTCGGCGAAGTCTGACGCCGCGTGTCTGTCGGCGTTGTCGCGCAGGTGGTTTATGTAGAGGACGCGCTTGCCGCGGGCGTTTTTCAGTGCGCCGTTCGGCGCGGTCAGGAGGGTAACGAGGGCGCGGTGGGTGATGGGTTCGTCCGGCGCGAGTTGGCACAGCCGGAGGAACAGGGGCAGACGGTGGATGTCATCTTCGTGCGGCAAGCGGCCGGTAAGGCCTAGGTTGAACACTACGACGGTGACGGTGGTGTACGGCGGGATCGACGGCTCGTGGTCTGCCCAGGCCTTCAGGCGGCGTTCGCGCGCCCCGTCGGCCTCCAGCAGGGTTACGTCGAAGCGGGCGGCCGCGCGTTGCAGTTCGCCGGCATTCGGCGGCGTGAGCTTGCCGCGGTGGTTGACCCCGCCGCCGGCCACGCAAACACCGGCGGACGGCCGCGTTACGGCGTCCAGCATCCCCGCGCCGATGCACAGCGTGCCGTACTGATTGGCCCGCGGCACAAAGATTTTCGTAGTCGTGCTGACCAGCACGCTCTTCCCCTGCGAAGCCAGCTCCGTCGCCATCTTGAACATAAGCGTAGTCTTGCCGCCCGCGCCGATGACAGACACCACACCGCCGCCGGTGGCTTCGAGTATATCCGTCACCATCATGCTATAGATCCTGTGTGCAGATTGCCTCGAATTGGTCGCGGATGGTCTCGAATACTTCGACAAGGGTTGGGTCGAACTTTGTGCCGCAGCCATTCAGAATGGCCTCGCCGGCGAATACGCATGCTTCGTGGCTGTCGGCTATGCCGGAGTGGGCGAAGGTATTGTCGAATACGTCCACCAAGGCCATGATGCGGCCTTCCAGCGGGATGTCGGTGCCGGCTATGCCGCCGGGGTAGCCCTTGCCGTCCCATTGCTCGTGGTGATACTTCGCGAAGGTCTTGGCGTGGGAGAGGAACTGGTTCTCGCCGTCGTGGCCGATTACCTGGTTGATGATGCTCTCGCCCATGGCCGGGTGGGTGCGCAGGAGGACGCGTTCTTCGGGCGTCAGCTCGTCCGGCGGCTTCGAGAGGATGGTGTCGGTGATGCTCACCTTGCCGATGTTGTGGAGCATGGAGCTGCTGGCGATGTCCTCGACATTCCAGTCCTTGATCTCGTCGTAGTACACCCTGTCCTTCAGCATCTGAACCAGCATGATCTTGACGAACTTGGCCGTGCGCTCTGTGCGCCCGCCGGAGGCAAGGCCGTTACGCTTCTCCATAACGTCGGTGAGGATGAATATGCGGTTGCGGAAGGTCTCCATAAGTTCGTCTGTGCGGCGCGTCAGCTTTTCGCTGATGTTGAGCTGGAGCTTGACGCGGTTTAGCAGCACGGGCGCGGAGAAGGGCTTGATGATGAAGTCGGCCGCGCCAAGCTCGAAGCCCTTGGCTTCTGTGGCCACGTCGGAGATGCCCGTGAGCATGATAACGGGGATGTCCTTGGAGCGCGGCTTGGCCTTTAGTATTGTGAGAAGCTCGAAGCCGTTCATTTCGGGCATTTCGATGTCGAGCAGGATCAGATCGGGCTTCCTTTTGTCCAGGAGCTCCAGAGCGCGTATGCCGGAGAGCGCGGTGATAACGTTGTAATGCTCGTCAAGTGTCTGTTCTGCGGCAACAAGATTTGCGCGGATGTCGTCTATCACAAATATGGTTTTGTCCACAGTACACCTCTCCAAAGTTGCGCGTTATACCTAAATTGCGGATCTCGATTATCTATCTATAGTGTGCCGGCCGTGTCCTTGGCAAGCGCGGCGGCGTCCTCGAAGTCCCCTTGCAGGAGCAGTGTGGCGAGTTCGTTCAGCGCGTCTTGCAGATCCCCGGGGCAGTTGGCCTTGTCTATCGCGTTAAGTGTGTTGCGCGCGGTGCGTTTGTCGTATGTTTCGCAGGCGGCGGCGAAGGATGTGAGTTGTACGCGCAGGGCGGCCGGGTCGATATCCGCCTTTACGGTGGGTGCCGGCGCGTGCGCCGCCGTTAGTTCGTCCACCAGGAGCTGTAGGCCGCGCATGAATTCGGGCGCGGCGGATTTAATGGTGGCGGTGTCGGCGTTGCGGCCGGCGATCTCAAGGTTCATGGCATGTTCCGACAGTTCCTTGCGCCGCACGTTCAGAAGCGCGCTCTTGAGGCCGTGAACCTGCACGGTGAAGAGCTTGAGCGTGGCCTCGTCCGGCGTTTGATCCTGTTCCAGAGCGGCAAGGATGGGCTGCAGAACGGCCATGGATTTGTCCGCGTCGATCATGAAGGACCGGATCAGCGCGTCCGACAGATGATCGTCCTGCGCGGGTTGCGGCTCTTGAAGCTCGCGGGCGCGTTCCAGTGACAGGGCGGCTTCGGCCATGGCCTCCGGGTTGTTGTTCTGGCGGTGCTTGTCGCGTATCAGGCGCATGAGGCATTCGTCCAGCGTATGCACATCGATAGGCTTGGACACAAAGCCGGAGAAGCCGTTCTCCATGAACATGTCGCTCTGACCCTTGATTACGTTTGCCGTAAGCGCGACTATCGGGTGGTTGTAGCCGATTTCGCGCAAAGCCCTGGTGGTCTGTATGCCGTCCATGCCGGGCATCATGTGATCCATGAATACGATGTCGTAGACTTCGCCGTCCAGTATCTTGGCGATGGCCTGGGGGCCGCTGTCCACAGTCTCGATAGAGAGCTTGTACGGCATTAGCAGACCCTTCGCCACGAACAGGTTGGACTCTACGTCGTCCACGATCAGTACGCGGCCGTAGGGCAGGGGTTCGCGGATTACGCGGGACATCTTGCGCAGTGTCAGCTGTGAGTTGTCCAGATTTTGCAGGCCGAGAGCAAGCTCGCGGCCTATGGACACCGTGCCTTCGCGCTTCTGCGGAATACGCACGGTGAACTCGCTGCCCACGCCCAGTTCGCTCTCGCCCCAGATGCTGCCGTTCATCATCTTTACGAGCTGGTAGGCGATGTTCATGCCCAGACCCGAGCCTTCGATGGCGTAGTTGAGCTTGATGTTGAAGCGGGTGAACTCGTAGTCGAAGATGCTGTCTATCTGATCCTGCGTCATGCCCTGGCCTGTGTCGTTTACCACCAGCTGGAGGATGAACTCGTCATCGTTCTCCGACGGCTCCATGCTTACGGAAAGGCCGACCACGCCTTCATAGGTGTACTTGAAGGCGTTGGAGAGCAGGTTGTTTAGTATCTGCTTGATGCGCAGCTCGTCGCCCAGGATGTTGAGAGGGATATTTTCGTCCAGATACAGCTTGAATTCCACGCGCTTGCTGCCGATGTACATCATGTTCAGCTGTACCGTGTCTACGATAAGGCTGACAAATTCGTAGGGGTGCGGAACGATCTCCATCTTGCCGGTTTCGACCTTCGAGAGATCCAGAATGTCGTTGATGATGGTCTGGAGGAGGCTGGCGCTACGGTAGATACGCAAGAGTGCGTCCTCTGTTTCCTCGGGGTGGTTGTCCTTTTGCAGCTGGATCTCCGACACGCCCAGGATGGCGTTCAGCGGTGTGCGGATCTCGTGGCTCATGCGGGTGAGGAAGCGGGTCTTGGCTCTGCTTTCTTCCTCCGCGATTTCGGCGCGCTTGATCTCCTGGAACATGGACTTGATCTCGCGCAGATCCTCGCAGTATGCGGCCACAACGTCCTCGCCCTTGTAGTTCAGGCTCACCAATGTTATAAAGCTGGGGATCTCCACGCCGCGGATGTCCCTGTGGGTGTATTCCAGCTGGAGGAAGCCGTCGTGCAGGGCGCGTTCGATGTTGGGCAGTACGTGGGTGCTTACGTAGTCGGTCTCTATGTGATAGTCGTTGAAGGTGTTCCAGAAGCCTTCAAGAGCTTCCTCCTTGGAATCGAAGCCGAAGAGTCTGCGCGACGCCTTGTTGCAGTCGATGGGCTGTGCGTCGACGATCATGCCGCCTTCGTCGTAGACCGCCCGCATGATGTAGCAGGATATGGGCGACGAATCGAGCAGCACCTGAGCCTGTTCGTTGGCCTCGCGGATCTCGGCCATGGTTCTCTTGGTCTCGCGGAGGTCGTTGTTATAGCAGAAAATTACGGCTTCGTCGCCGTGTTTTACGCGCACAAAGTGGCAGTCCAGCGGCAGAGGCTCCCCGCCGGGCAGGATGTGCGTCCATTCACAGCTGTGGAAGCCGTCCCGCGTAACGGTGTCCACCACTTCGCGCATTTTTTCGTTGCTGCGTCTGCCGTCGGGCTGGTATTCCGGCGAGAAGCTGTCGTAGTTGGCCTTGAAGAATTCCTTGGTTACGCCGAAGGTTTCGAGGGTGCGGTTGTTGCAGTCTATTAGCGTGTAGTCGGCGCTCCACATTTCCACCAGCAGAGGTACGCCTTCCATGAAGGTACGCGCCAGATCGCTGGATTCGAGTTTGTGCAGGGTATCGCGCGACAGGAAGCCGCTGTGTTGCACGTGGCTGATGTCCGCTGCATAACACACGAAGAAGCCGAGTTTTTCGGCTCGGATATCCAGGTTTAGCAGCATGGGCGTTTCGCCCGATTCGTTTAGCACAAGCTCTGTGCTTGCCGTGCCGTAGGTGCCAGCCTTGCTTATTGTGCGCACAAGATATTCCCGCGAAGAAACGCCGCAGGGCTGGACGCCTTGCAGCATCCGCGCAAAGATGTCCGCGGCGGCCGGCGTGTCGTCCGCGCCGAAGAGATTGTTCCACGCCCTGTTCGAATCAGCCGTGCGCCCGTCTGCGCCAAGGACACAGCACGCCGCCGGAAGGCTTTCAAGCACGGAACAGGCTTCGCCGTAAATTGCCTTAAAGCTCATATATCACTCCGCCATACCAAGGCCTGTAATCATATATTTCATCACCCTAGTATATTCCATGCCGCGCGAAAAGTCAACGCTGTTTGCGAAAAAAGGGATGATGCGCGTTGGCGGCATTATCCGGGAAGGAGGAAGCGGGGAGCCAGCTGATTTAAGTTCAGTTCAACTTTTTCGGGCGCATGGCTATGTTGTGGTTTGGGGCTGTGCGCCTTTTTAGTTACAACGGAAAATAATCGGAAGCCTGCATTGTTTTGCACTTATAGCTGTTCCGGTTGAAAACCATCCCATTAGGCTTGTCTTTTTCGCGTATAGCGTCGTCAACTCTGTTTACAGCCTTTGACAAAATATTTTGGAAATGGTATAGTGAGCAGACTATATGCAGGATTTTCAAGGCGTTCACGGCATAGATACAGCCACAGTTCAAGAATTCTTTCGTCACATGGACGAACACCCTGACATTAGGCTTGATTTTAGTCTAGGGTTATCGGCAACAGCTATACGTCGTGGTGCGGTAAACCAATACTTGGCCGGTGCTGACGAGGCAGTAAAAGAAATGTTCCCTGATCTGACTGACGAAGAGGCACGGTTTCTTTATTGGTCGTATGTATGGGCGACGAACAGCGGTTTAACTTTTGCAGAAGGCCAAAGCAGATTGGCCTTTGGCCGCCTTGGCGCAGGAGCGATAATGGGTCTGGCCACTAGCGTTGCAAACAAGGCGTTCACTCCCGGTACTGCGTCTCCTGTAAAAGGTCCGCAGCTCCAAAATGTGCCGGTTAATCCAAGAACATATATACCGCAAGGGATAAGCCAAGTGTCGTTTAACAGGGCGGTGAAGTTAATTAGGGAAAGAGCCGGCCACATCAGTAATGATATCGTAGTACAAGGAAGCCGTGCCAGAGGAACAGCAAGGGTAGGTGCCGATATCGACTTCGGTGTTAGGGTGTCGCCACAGAAGTTTGACCAGTTGATAAAAGAAAAATTTGGCACTCCAAACCCTAGTTCGGCAAAAGAAAAATCTATGCTATACTCGATCAGGGACGGTAGAATATTTGCTGGGGAAGCAGGTTTTAAATCACTCAAAGCAGAACTTAAAAACGAGCTGGGTTTCGGTATTAAAGTGCAGATATCAATTATAAAAAAAGGCGGCCCTTTTGACCATTCTTACTTTATAATACCATGAGGAGGAATTTTGATGAGTAGCTATGATGAATTTTACTGCCAGATCTACATAGATGTAGAGTTTGATAAACACGCGTATGGGGAGGTTAGAGACTTTGTAGCTGATCTTACAGGAGGTGAAAAACTACCGGATGGCGGGTGTTTGACTGACTTCTGTCTTATTAATGTCGACTATAATGATAACTACAATGATAAGTATAGCAGGTGGAGGAAGATGTTTCGCGGCAATTTTTTATATTTTAAGTTTTATTTAGAAATAGACCCTTTGCCGGAACTGCCGCTTGATGAGTATATTGCGGGTATCAAGAAGCTACTTGCACGGCTTAAAGCAGCGGGCGTCAGAGCTGTTCCGGTGTGCGATTTTGAGGATGAACTTGGCGTATCGTGGCGTGATGTGTAGCGATGAAGTTTAGTTGTTTACAGACCCTAAGCGAATGGATACAGACCGCGTACTAATAGCATCTGTGTCCATTCGCTAAGATAACAAGTCCGTACTAGCTTGCGGATTTAAGTTCAAGCCGGAGCCTGTCCGCGATAAGAGCGATAAATTCGGAGTTGGTGGGCTTGCCCTTGTTGTTGCTGACGGTGTAGCCGAAGATGGAGTCTATCGCGTCAACCCTGCCGCGGCTCCAGGCGACTTCGATGGCGTGGCGTATGGCGCGTTCCACGCGGCTGGGTGTTGTGCCCGCGCCCTTGGCGATGGAGGGGTACAGCTCCTTGGTGATGTAGTTCAGCACGTCGATATTGTCCACGGCCATGATGATGGCGGAGCGCATGTAGTGATAGCCGCGGATGTGCGCCGGCACGCCGATCTCGTGCAGGATGTTCGTTACGCGGGCCTCGATGCTTGGGGCGTGTCTGCCTACGGCTGTGCGGGCTTCGCGCAGGGGCAGGCCGTGGGCGTCGTTGCGCAGTTGGCGGATGCGGCTAAGCAGTGATTCCATGTCGAAGGGTTTGGCGATGTAGTAAGCCGCGCCCAGCTCCAGCGCCTTGGCGGTTATCCTGTCCTCTGTGATGGCCGAGAGCATGATGCAGATAGGCAGGCTCTGCGCCTCCGATTCCGACAGGCGTTCCAGCAGACCCAGCCCGTCCAGCTTCGGCATGATCGCGTCGATCACGGCTACGTCGGGCGCGAGGTTGTGTATGGCCTCCAGGGCTTCCTGACCGTCGTTGCAGGTCGCCACGATCTCGATATCCTCGTGGCTTTGCAGATAGCTCGCCACCACGTCGCAGTATTCCTTGTTGTCGTCTGCCAGCAGCACCTTGATTCTTGCCTGATTCATTCGTATCCCTCCAAGTTAGTCCTATGTAGTTCCATTGTATCACCATATTTGGTAAAAGATACCACACGTTGAGATTATATATCATTCTTCAGATGAATTCAACACAAAAGTGTTATCTTTTTTCGACAGTTTTGTTACAGGCGGGATTATTGGCCGCGGATGTGTTGTAAAATTTGGCGGCAATACACAGCGCGGGCGAATTTTCGATAAGATCGGCCTTGGCAAATGTCGGGGCGTGTCACAACAAGGGGAACGAATTACCAATTTATGGATTGCTTTTTCGCATGTTAAGCATTATGATGGAAGTGTACAGGCACTTATGATAAGGAGATACGAGGAGGGGATGGGCAATGGCACTGACATTCAGAGCCGAGGGAGACTGCCTTGTGGCGGAGATTTCGGGTGAGATAGACCACCACAGCGCGTCGGGCTTGAAGGACCGCATTTCGGCGGAGTATAAGAGGGGCACGGCGCGGAATCTGCGGCTGGACTTTGCGCGAGTGACGTTTATGGACAGCTCCGGCGTGGGCATGGTTATCGGGCGTTATAAGGAAGCGGCGGAGCGCGGCGGCGATCTTAGCGTGTGCGGGCTTAGCGGCGAGCTTGCGCGGCTGTTCGAGATGGCCGGGCTACATAAGATTATCAGCGTGAAGTGAGGGGAAGGGCATGAGCGAAGAATTGGGGGCAAACGAGGTTACGTTGGTGATGGACGCTGTGTCGGTGAACGAAGGGCTGGCGCGGGTGTGTGCGGCGGCGTTTGTAATGCCGGTGAACCCGGATGTGTCGGAGCTTCAGGAGCTTAAAATGGCTGTGTCGGAAGCGGTGACGAACGCTGTTCTGCACGGATATTCGCAGGGCGCGGGCGCACCAAGGC
>WRAA01000044.1 GCA_009780445.1 Defluviitaleaceae bacterium | reverse complement strand
ATCCCCATGGATTTTGCGGCCAGGGCGATGGTCTGCGCCATAACGCCGCCGTCCTTGTCCTCGTAGCCGTGGGTATCTTTGGCGGTTATCACTATCAGGGCGGGGGCGTTGTAGATCATGGTGTTGCCGCGGGAGCGGACGCGCTCCGTAAGCGCGGGTATGCCCAGGCGCAGCAGAAGCTCCACGAGATCCGCATCAAGCTGTTGGAGGATCTGCCTGTCTGTGACAACATTAAGGTGCCATGTCCTCCGGTTTAAGGAGCTTGGGGCGTGCAGGGCGGCGTGCAGCAGGGTGTCCAGCTGATCCTTCGTGAGGGCGTCGTCCTTGTAGGCGCGGATGGATCTGCGCGTTTTGATGGTGTGCAGTACTTGATTCTCCATCGTGGTAATCCTTTCCATTGCATTATTTAGTTGATTTTTGTCTGCGCGTGAGGTACAATGGGTGTACATATACTTTTGAGAGTACCGGTATGGGAGAGAGTGAACGTGGTCAGAACTTATGTCAATGGCTTTGAGAGCATACGGGTGGACGATTCCCTGGCTCCCAAGGGTTATGTACTGCCCGGAAAGCGCGATCCGTTTGATTATACGCTGTCGCAGATAGAGGGCAAGTGGAAGCTGAAGATAGTCTACACTCTGGCGAACAGCGAGCTGATGCGCTACAGCGAATTGCAACGCGCCCTAAACCCTATAACCCACAAGATGCTGAGCGCGCAGCTGAAGGAGCTGGAGCGCGACGGCATAGTCGTGCGAACGGAATACCGGCAGATCCCGCCAAGGGTTGAATACAGCCTAAGCCACAAGGGCGAGGACATGATCGCCATTTTCAAGGAAATGTGGATCTGGGGACATAAGTACAAGGGTTGATATACTCCTTTACGGGTGAAATGCTCACCGGCTTGCGCGGATTTTTGGCGCAAGGCCGGGAACGACGAGTGCCGCGTACCCACAGAGTACGCAAGTTAGGAGTGACGACGTTTTGCGTCAAAAAAGACCGCAACCGGTGAGCATTTCACCCGTTAAGGAGTATACATATGCAGGAATCTCTGACGAAGAAGCAGCAGGCCGTGTACGACTACTTGCTGGGCGAAGTGCGCAGGAACGGCTACCCGCCAAGCATCAAGGACATCTGCGACGCTCTGGGTCTGCGCTCCACGGCCACGGTTCACAGCCACCTTACGGTGCTTGAAAAAAAGGGCTACATCCGCAAGTATCCCACGAAGAACCGCACCTTCGAGCTTGTAGACAGGCCGCCGCCCGCCGCCCCCGCGCCGCAAAGGCCGCCCGACACGCCGGGCAGGTTTGTCTACCGCGTACAGCATGATAATCTGCGGCACCTCGGCCTGTTGCCGGGGGATATCGTAACATGCAAGCGCGGCGCGGACAAAGGCCGGCTTGTTGTGCTGTGGGAACACGGCGGAATGACCCTTCGGCCGCACGACCAAGTAGACTTCAAGAACGACGAAGTGCTGGGCATAGCCGTGGAGATGCGCCGCAAGTTCGACACGTGATGTTACGATGTTACATTACATCGGCAAAACTGTCAAGAGCCTCCGGCGACAAGGAACACGTGTTTCGAAATGTTTACAGATAATGAATTGACTAACGGTTCCTGATTATGATATAATTTGAGTGGGGAAGGTTGTATGGCAAACAAACGATCCGGCAATAAGCAACAAGTGGCAAACTCCCCAAGTTCCCTAAGTTATAAAGGCCTGCTGCGTTCGGGTCGCCTGTGGCTGACCCTGGCCGGATGTTTGTTCTGCGCAGTTGTAATCTACATGTCGGATCTGGCCTCAGTCGGCCTTGCGTCTCACTTTGACGTAGAGCGGGCGCGTGTTGTATCGGTGCCGGACACCAATCTTCGGGCTGACCTGTACATGCCTACGGTATACGTAGGCACTCAGCGGGTTCTGCTGGAGATCGGCTCCGGAAGGTTCGCCGGTGAACAGATAGAGATCATACATAACATAACACGCTTCGAGAACCTGCACGTTCGCGACGGCATGGAAGTCCTGGTCTCGATTCTGCCCGATGTGGACTACCTGAGCGACTACCACATGAGCGTCTACGGTCCTTCGCGCGGGCCTGTGCTGCTGGGTGCTGTCGGGCTGTTGCTTGTCAGTATGTTGATAATGGGGCGCGCCAAGGGTTTCTTCGCGGCGATCGCGCTGGGCTTCACCTTGATTACGGTGCTGTTCTTCATGGTCTCGTTCATAGTGCGCGGGCACAGCCCTGTTGTGTTCTCCCTGATCACGGCGGTGCTGACCACGGCGTACACCCTGTTTATGGTAAGCGGGGTAAGCCGCCAGAGCCTCGCGGCAGTCGCGGGGACGTGGATCGGGCTGGTGTTTGCCGGCCTGTTGAGCGTGTTGCTGGGTCAGCTGGGCAATGTGTCCGGCCTGCATCTGGAAGATGCGCGGCAGATGCTGTACCACTCTCCGCCCGACGTCTTTCTGCGTATACCCGAAATGTTCTTCGCCGGCGTGATCATTGCGGCTTCGGGTGTGGTGGTGGACGCGGCCATGTCAATTTCGTCAGCAGTGTTCGAGATAAAGGAGCAAAGCCCGGGCATCAGCGCAAGGCGGCTCTACAAGAGCGGCATGACCATCGGCGGCGATATCATGGGCGCGAATTCCAACACCTTGATACTGGCTTTCACAGGGGCTTCTCTCCCCACAGTAATACTCGTGGTGCTGTTCGGCTTCACGCCCCTGCGCGTGATGGGGCTGGACTTCGTGGCCGTCGAGATCATCCAGAGCGTCTCCGCCACAATGGGCATGATTTTTGCCATCCCGGCTACGGCGCTGTTCTCGGCCTGGCTTGCAACTTACTACGACAAACGACGTACATAATTTAGGTTCAAAACTATGGGAAATTTGAAGCTCGACAAGAATATAATATTCTACGTGGTTGTAACCGTGTCGATGATCATCATGATATGGTTCGGCTCTTCGCGTAATGTGCCGACCGGTGGAGAGGGTGTATCCTTCCTGCCGGCGCGTGTTATAGAAGTTGTGGAGGACAGAACAAGCCTTAACGAGGCGGGGGCGCGTGTCGGCACGCAGTATCTGCGGCTGCGCCTTCTTTCCGGGGAGCGCAGGGGCGACATTATCGAAGCGCGTAACATGCTGTTTCCGATAGAACACGCCGTGTACGCACAGGCGGGTCAGAGGCTGATCGTGTTCTTCGAGCAGCTTCCGGGCGCGGCGGATGACGATTATTTCGCCCATGTGCAAAGCTACGACCGAACGCCGGCGATCTACGTAATTATAACACTGTTCTTCGCCCTGCTGGCGGCGGTTTTCGGCAAGACAGGCATCAAGGCGGCGTTTGGCCTGGTGTTCACCTTTGTGGTGATCATCTTCCTGCTGTTGCCGCTTATTGTAAGCGGATGGCCGCCGGCCGTGCTTACGGTGCTGCTGTCACTCTGCATCATAATGGTGTCGCTTATCGCGATAATGGGTTTCGAGAAAAAAACGTATGTAAGCATCGCGGGGGCAGGCATAGGCATTGCCTGCTACTGCGTGTTCTACTGGGTCATGAGCGCCGCGTTGCGTATTACGGGTTTTAATGTGCAGGAGGCCGACATGCTTATTGTGGCAGGGTTTAACATTGGTGTCAGCGAATTGCTGTTCTGCTCCATCCTTATCGCGTCTCTCGGCGCGCTGGTGGATGTTGCTGTTTCGCTGGCCTCGGTAACGGCGGAGCTTAGCGTAACGAACAAGAACGCGGGGTTTCGGGAGCTGTTCGCCTCCGGCATGAAGATCGGGCGCGACATCATAGGCTCCTCGTCCAATACCCTGATACTGGCGTTTACCGGCTCCTTCTTCATCATGCTCATCCTGTTCAACATTAACAACTTCCAATACATAGTGCTTATTAACCGCGTGGACATCGGAATCGAGATACTCCGCGCTATATCGGCCTCGGCCGCCATGGTTCTGTGCGCACCGGCGACAGTGCTTATCGGAGCGCATGTTTTTGCGGCCAAGAAAAATGTACGCCACCGGCGGCAATGAAAACTTTATATGCGACAAATTAGAGCGTATTCAACCTGTGAATAGGCTCTTTGCTATATATGGCAATGTGTGTTGAGTATTATGAAAGGGGAGATGTGACATGTTACGAGCATTTTATCCGGTAAGGCGAGTGCTGGCGTCAGTGCTTGCGCTCAATATGATAGTGGCGACCATGGTTGTTGCCCAACCTGTCAGCGCCAGCGAACCCGCAGCGTCGCCGGTTGCGGCGGCGGAGGTACGCGGGTCCAACTATCGCAACCTCAGCCTGAACCCTGGCGCGAACAACCGTGAGATGCGCTTCACGTGGCATTCCGGTTCGCCAACGGGCAGTATCGTCATCGGCCCGGCGGTCTTTCACGAAGTGACCTTTGACGCGGCCGGCGGCACCGTACTGCCGGGGATTCAAAGGATGGACGCTTCTTCGGAGCAAAACCGGCTGCTGGTTTCGGAAAACCCGGTGAGGGTTGAAGCCCACCACGGCGTAGGCGCAATGGGTGTAACCACCAATATGCAGCCGACACGCCCCGGCTTCGTCTACTATCTGCACCAAGTCTCCGTGTACGACCTGGACCCGGAGACGGAGTACATGTACCGCGTCTTGTGGGACGGCGGGCAGTCCGCCCCCAAGAGCTTCACCACAGGCGGCGGGGACAGCTTCCGCTTCCTGATCGCGGGCGACCCGCAGATCGGCACGGGCGACGGGCTTGACCCGACAGGCACGGCCGAAGCCACAGTGGACGGACGCGAATGGACAAGCGCGATAGACATCGCCCACGCGGCCTATCCGGACGCGGGTTTCGTGCTGGCCGTCGGCGATCAGGTTCATTCTTCGAACCTGCCGGCCGGCGCGAGCGCGAATCACGTAGCGATCTCGCAGTACCGGCACGACCGCATGTTTTCGCCGCAGAGGCTGCACTCCCTGCCGATGATGGCAGTGGTGGGCAACCACGACGGTTGGTCTTTCGACGATAACAACGCCAACCCGCGCCTCTGGCCCATGCACTACAACATCCCCGCTCCCGCGGCGGTGGGTCAGGTAGGCGGCTACAACCAGAACGTATTCAGGCACCGCGGCCAGTTCTACACCCAGTTCGACTATTGGGTGCGCTGGGGCAACACCTTCTTCTTCGTGCTGGACGCAAACGGCGCAAACGCCGGCGCGGAACGAGTGATGAGCGGCGCGAGGCTCCAATTCCTGGAGGACGCCCTCGCACAGAACCGCGACGCCGAATGGCTGGTGGCGACCTTCCACCACCCCGCCTTCGACGTATACCGCGTAAGCGACGCGCCGGAAAAGACGCAGATCATCAACAACTTCCTGCCGCACTTCCAGCGTCTTAACTTTGACGTGATACTCACAGGCCACGCGCATGTCTACAACCGCACGCACCATATGCTCGGCGCAGTTCCGCAGCTTACGCAGGACTGGCTGGACGCGGACGGAGCAATTCACCGCGGCGAAGATTCAACCAACGCCGTGCTGGATCCCGAAGGTATCGTGCATTTTACGTTTAACTCAGCTTCGGGCAGCGGCTTCTACAATGTGTCGTTCATGCCGCGCAGCTATATCTCGGCGTACAACCAGAACTTCCGCCGCAACTTCTCCGTAGCGGAGGTGACACCGCATACGTTCGCCGTGCGCACGTACCAGATCAACAACGACGGCTCCCGCACCCTTGTGGACGTATACACGATCGTGCGCTCCGAAAACGGCGGCGTGCCGGCGGCGGCTCTTCCTCTGCCGCAAATGGACGACGCAATATTCGAACGCATCACACAGCTTGACGTAATGACCGTGGATCACAGCCCCGTCGCTACGGCCGAAGGGCTGGGTCTGCCCGAAACAGTTGGCATCGAGACCAACCTGATGAACAATGTCGGCGGCAACGTAGCCAACATTCGCCCGCCGAACGGACCGGCGGCTCCGGGGTCTTACGGCCTTGTCGCCAGAACGCCGCGCGCTCCCGTAATCTGGGATGTTCAAGGCTCCGGCTACGACCCAAGTTACGACGGCGTGCAGTTCCTGTACATCACGGGAACGGTAGAAGAGCTGCCGCGCGGAGTCTCCAACCCGAACAACATCCCGCTGCAAACAACCCTGCGCGCCGTAGTGCTTCCGTACGGCACGGTTCCGCCGGGGGTTATTGCGGAGTGGATGCAGGTTGACGGTATGGAAACGTACTTCGTAGGCCACGGCGGTATCGGCGCGCGCCGGCCGTATGTCCACCCGACTTTTGGCGCGGATAACGTCCACCACCCCCTTGGCTTCTGGGTCGGCGACGTACAGCGCATGTTCCAGTGGAACGCCGGTGCGCCTACGGTGACACAGGCCACTGTTCCGGGCGGCACAGGGGCAGTAGGCGGGCTTCACAACCTAAACCTAGCCACACAACCCGCACGCTGGCAGACGGTCATCTCCACAAGAGGCCGCGCCGGGGTGCAAGTGCAGTTCGACTTCCGTTCAGACCCGGCCGGCACGGGCGTAAACAACAACGGCCCGCGGGACTGGCAGATGCAGTACAGTCTGGACGGAAACAGCTGGACTTCCTTCGGAATGCCGGTCATGCTGTCCGGTTTCTGGGATGCGGGTATCGAACGCACCCTGCCCCCGGAGGCTAACGACCAAGACCGCGTATACATCCGCTGGCTGAAAGCAAGCACCACGGCGGTAGGCGGCGGCGCAATAGCTTCAACCGCACGTAACCACATGCGCAACATAATCATACGCTCCACAGAACCTCTGCTGGACGTATGCCTATGCTGGCCGGGCGAAGAATGCACCTGCGACCAGGCCGACGCAATGCGCATAGACGTGCTGATGTTTAACGACCTGCACGGCCATATCGAAGCGGAAGAACCTGTGCCCGAGAACCCCGGGGCGGCAAGGCTCACCGCCTTTATCGAACACCAGCGCAGCCTTAATCCGAACCCCAACAACGTCATACTGGTGGGCGGCGGGGACGAGTTCCACGGATACGCCGTGGCCACTCTGACAGGCGGCAGCCCCGTGCTTACCATGATGGGCTACTTGGCTGAACAAAGCCCCGCCCAGAGAGATTCCGGCATACACGTAGCCTTCGGCAACCACGAATTCTCCTTCGGCTACGCCAGAGCGGGGGAGATCGGCCGGCACCCGAACGTCACCCTGCTGGCGGCGGATCTCTTCTACGGGCCGAACCACCCAAGATCAGGCCAACGGCCGGACTTCGTGCGCCCTTACGACGTGCTGGAGTTCCCGGATCACGACATCACCATAGCCCTTGTCGGCCTGATGACAAGCAACATGCAGAGCCTTATCAGCGGATGGGGCACCATGGGCGGTGGCGGTCTGCACTTCAGATCCCCGGCACCCGGCGCACCGGCCGCGTACACCCAATATGTGGCGGATCTGATACACCGCTTGCGCACGGAATACGGCGTAGGCGCGGTTATCGGCGTAACCCACAACCCGGGCAACAGCGCGACAATGACATATATCGCGAATAATCTCGACTTCGACGCGCTTGTGGGCGGGCATCTGCACGTTCTCGTAAACCGCGAGGTAAACGGCGTGCCCATCATCGAAGCACAGATGCACGGCCGCAGAATAGGCCGGTTCAGCCTCTACTTCGACGACAACAACAACCTCGACAGAGTAGAACCATGGGTAAGCGGAGTTAACGAGATAATGAACTTCAACCGTCTGATGGCCAACGCCACAGGCACGGTGGAACACTACGACGCTATGACGGCGCTTATGGCTCCGTACTTGGAATACACCTATGACGAACTGCGCGGCCCCCGCGGCCCTCACGGCATCTACTTCGCGGACCGTAACAGTCGTGACGTGTGGTCCAGCCGCCTTGTTCTGGACTATGTAGTGCGCTGGGCACAAGCACGCGGCGAATCGGAACACTGGATAGGCATTTCCAACGGCGGCGGCTGGCGCAACACCGGCTTCTGGCCAAGGGACGCGGGCGAAGACACAACCCTTGCCCAGCTGATCTCCACAATGCCGTTCAACAACAACATCCTGCTCTTCCAAATGCACGGGCAGGACGTTCTCTCCCTTGTTAACGCAACCGGCCTCACGGGTACACAGGTTCGCTCCGGTATGCACCAGTCCGGCGGACACTGGTACGTAACCTCCAGCGGAGAGAGGATCCTGAACGACAGAACCCAGACCTTCAACGTCGTCGGCTCCAACTTTATCTTCGGCGGCCTTGGCGCAACCGGCGGCGACAATTATCCGTGGCCGGGCAACGTGCGCGGCAACCAGATGGGTATGATACCGCTTGACGTAGGCGGCCCCCGCGTGGTTATGGCGGACGGAAGCGCGGTAAGCTGGAACTACCTCTTGGAGAATATTTCCGATTCCGCGGACGACTGGGAAGGCCTTGGCGTAAGCATGATACGCACAGCCCTTCTCGAATCCACCGACTTCCGGCGGGTTACGACGAACGAGTTGTGGCAGGCAGAGCTGACAGTGAGTGCGGAAGGCGGCGGCACAGCAGTTATCACTTCGCCGTTCGCGCCGGGTAATCGTTCGCGCAATATGAACATTATCCCGCAGTGGGTCACAGTCACCGCAAGCGAACTGGGCTTCCTGGGCTGGTTTAACGAAGGAGACCCGGATAACGCAACGCCGCTCTCCACCAACCCGGTATACTCCTTCGCAATCAGGGCAAACACCAACCTCGAAGCCCGCTTCACCCCGGCTCCTCCGCCTCCGGCGTCGGAACTGCCCGTGGCGTGGGCAAGCGCGGATCTTAACGCAAGCCACGGACACCCGGGCATCACAAATGCGGCTACCTTTACCCCAAGATGGAATGCGGCAACCGGCACGGTAAGTTCCGCACCGGGAACCGCAGGGCTAAGCTTCATGGTTGATGGAGTGGCCAGAACATTGGCCGCTGGTTCCGGTGGTATAAACGTCATCAGAGATGATGGTGTAGACGCAGCGGGAAGCGGTCTGAACGGCAGAGCCAACAACGCCTACTGGTTCACAGAAGTATCCACGGTTGACCGTACGGATATTGATGTGCAGTGGAGTATGCGCTCCACAAATACCGGGCCGCGCGACTGGCAGTTGCAGTACAGCATCGACGGCACAGACTGGAATGATGTAGGCGATCCGATAGTCATCGTAAACGCGGGTGGTACTAATCCTGCCAACATTAATGTAGCATCGCACCTTACCCGCAGACTGCCGGACAGCGCGGAAGGCCACACGAATTTGAGGATTCGCTGGCTGATGACATCCAACACCAGTGTACAAGGAGGTACTGTGCCGGTTGGGGGTACGACCCAGATCGGCAACATCCTTATCGACGAAGCGGGGCCGCTCTACGGCACTATCGCGGCGTGGGCAAGTGCAGATCTTTTTGCAAGCAACGGCATCGAGTACCCCGCCATTACCGGAGCCAATAGCTTCAACGAAAGATGGACTGCGGCTACTGGTACTTTAAGCTCTGCACCCGGCACCTCGGGGCTGCGCTTCATGGATAACGGAGTGGCCAGAACATTGGCCGCCGGCTCCCAAGGTATAAACGCGGGCGATGGTCTAAACGACAGAGCCAATAATGTCTACTGGCTTACAGAAATATCAACAGTTAGACGTGCAAACGTTCAAGTTGCGTGGACCATGCGCTCAACGGGTACAGGTCCGCGTTATTGGCAGCTTCAATACAGCACAAACGGCACAGCCTGGAATAACGCAGGTGAGCTGGCTGTAATTACGGCGGCACCTACAAACGTAAATACCACAGGTAACGTGCCGGCACCACGGTTTGTCAGAAGCTTGCCAAGTACGGCTGAAGGACACGAAAGCTTGTGGCTTCGCTGGCTTATGACATCCAACACGGCCGTAAACAATAACCCTATCGCAAGCGGCGGAACACATCAAATCGGCAACGTGCATATCTTCAACGCGCCGGTGGGTGGTTCGGCAATACTGTCGGCGGAATTTGTGCCGGTGTATATGACGGTGCAAGAGGCGCGTTTGGCGGAGATTGGCGCGGAAGTGACCGTTCGCGGTATTGCCACGGCGGCGTATGACGGCGGCTTCTTCCTGCAAGACGCGCACGGCGCGAGCGATTTGGCCGGCATAGTTGTACGCTACGGCGGCGCAGAGGCGGCCGGCGCGGTTGGGCATCTCGTAGAGGTGCGCGGCGTGCGCGGGTTCTCCGGCGACACCGGTGCGGACGACATCACGGTTTCGGAAGAGTGGCACGGTCTCGCGGTTCTAACGCCGGCGGCTCTGCCAGTGCCGGTTTCCGTACAATACTTGGCGGACTTGCTTGCGCGGGACGCCGGGGCAAGGCCATATGCCTCCATGCTGGTGGCTGTGGAAGAGGCTCTGCGCGTGGAGGACGGCGGCCAAGTTCTGGCCGGTGCGGACGCAAGCGCGGCGGTCAACGGCCTTCTGCCTGCGGAAGCGGCGGACGGCATGATGGTGTATGTTGACAGCGCGGTGGCCCATTGGTCGGCCGAGTCCGGCCTGCTGCAGCTGCGCCTGACAGGCGGCGGTGCTGTGCGGGTGATCCCGGCGGTTTCCGTTGAGGTTCTGGCGGTGCCATTCGCGCCGGAAGGTGACTACGCCGATTTGCCGCCGCAAGGCGAAGAACCCGCGCCCGAACCGGACGACGCGGACGAAACGCCGGAACTCGAACCCGATCCCGACAGGGAGCCGGAAGATGGTCAAAACGATCTGCCTTCCGCTGACGAACCCTCCGCGGATGAGCCGTCCACCGACGAATCTTCCGCAGACGAGACAACACCGGAAGAACCCGCCGAAGATCAGGGCGAAGATGAGAACTACACTTCGTACACCGAAGGCACCGAAGGATCGGAACAGGCGCAAGGATCCGGCGAGCTTGCCGAGATGCTGCAAGCCTCCCGCTTCGTTTCGTTGCCGCTGGCGCATCTTGCGGATACCGCGCCCGAAAGCGCGTTGATGGCTCTTGCTTCCGCGCCGAACGGCAGGGCGTTTGTTGCAGCCGCGGACGAAGATGTGATGGTCGTGCGCGTGCTTGAAGGCGGAAGCGTAGGCTCCGCAATGCCGTTTGCACAGCGCGGAGGCTACATCTTCGAAGGCTGGAACACCGCGCGTGACGGAAGCGGAACGGACTTCGACGGAAGCACACTCGTGTACGCGCCTGTGAGGGTGTACGCGTTGTGGAGCAGGGTGCCGACAGGTCAGCTGCCGTCGGAACCGGGAATCCAACCGGCTCCGGAGCATGAGCAGGGAGCGGCGGAGTCGGACGACTCGGGCCCGGGCGAGAGCTTCGCGCCTGTGTCGGGAACAAACGGGCAGGAGTCCGTGGAGGTAGAGATAGTCGTATACGGCGTCTCCGTAGACGTAACCGTGACCGACGGGCATGTAAGCATCAATCTGAACTCTGACGCGCAGATTGAAATGCTT
>WRAA01000043.1 GCA_009780445.1 Defluviitaleaceae bacterium | reverse complement strand
TTTCCGCCGTGCGTCGTCAGCTTCTCCTTGCGAACCACAAGGGTTCGCGGCGTCGGCGCTTCCTAGCCCGACGAAAAATTGTGCTCAAAAATCCGCCAGAAGCGGGTTTTCAAACACGCCCTAGTCCACCGCGATCATTACGGAGCTTGCTTTGATGACGGCATAAGCTTCCGAGCCGACTTCGAGTCCGAGCCTTCTCACAGAGTCCATTGTGATAACCGACGAAATAATATTTCCGCCGCCGATGTCCACAGAGACAACGGCGTTTACCGCGCCGTCCTTTATTGCTACGACCTTGCCCTGCAGATGATTGCTTGCACTAATCTTCATTACGTGTACCTCCTTCAGATTTGTAATATGTTTCGCTTGATCATTCCCTGTATAATCAAGCCGGCCAGGAATCCTATCCCCACATTCCAGAGGGAAAAGCCGGCTGTTACCAGCAGTACATAGTAGTCAGGCTTCTCCGACCCGACATCACGGGCCGACATTGCCAGCTCAAGGCCTGCGAAAAACAGGATAACCCCCAGCACAGGCAGGGGAATCATGCCGAGCAGGAACAGAACAGAATTGCTGAAGAACAGACCCAGCGCAAGGATGATGCCGCCGAGTATTACGACCGCTCCGCCGGTGCGCGCCCCGAACCGCACATGGGCGGCCATTGCGCCGGCGCCGTGGCAGATCGGTATACCGCCGAAGATCGGCGAGACAAGATTCATCAGTCCTTTGGAAACGGCCACCTTCTTCTCGCTGACGGGGCGATCGGGAAACAGCCGGTTGTTTTCCGCCGTTGTCGCGATTACGGCATTTCCCAAGGTTAGCGGGATCTGGGGAATTGCAAGGATGAGTATGCCTGCGGCAAGCTCGTTCCATGTCATTGTACCCAAGGCGAAGCCGGGCAGGCGGAAGTGCGGCTGGACGGATATCAGTTCCTGCCAGAAGCCAGGAACCCTGATCAGGGTGACGGCCAGGCCGAACAGCAGCAGAGCGAACATCGCGGGGATGTACTTGTTCGTGAGAAGCGCGAACACCAGGGCCAGAGCAATGGCCGCAACAAGGATGTCCTGCCGCATAAGATCCACACCCTGCATGATGAAGGAGATGCCAAGACCCAGGACAATCCCGCGGATCACCGGCTTGCTAACCATTTCGGATACAGACCTAAGCGCGCCGGACAACCCCAGAACCAGCCAGAAAGCCCCGCTAAAGAGACCGGCTCCCCAGATCATGTTCGGCGTTATCAATGCCGCTTGGGTAATGGCCGCCCCGCCGATAGCCTTCATGGGCTGCACGGGAAACGGCGTCCTGTAGTATAGACCAGAGGCGATCAGGAATATGCCGAAGGTGATGAATATGCCCGACGGGTCGATATCCAGGATGGAGATGTAGCCGATTACAAAGGGGATCAAGGTTCCCAGGTCTCCGAAAGCCCCTGCCCATTCCAAGCGGTCATAGCGGTTGCCCGACGGTCTGTCTTCCACGCGCTCACCCCTACAGCGGATTGATCCTTACACCAACGTCGATCGGCTCGGCATTGTACAGGCTTGTTGTTACAATGCCGTGCACCTTTGTTCCGGCGTACTCGGCTGCGTTTGCTTCGTTTATGCCCCCGGCGGCAAGGAATACGGCGTTCGGGAACTGCTCCCTAAGCCGTGGAATCATATCCCGCAGAACCTGCGCCGGAACCTTGTCGAACTGGATGCCGTCAACTCCAGCTTCGCACAGGAGCTTGGCTTCGCCGTATGCGGATGCCTCCACAAGAATCTTCTTCTCGCAGCACTCGACCCTAAGCTCCGGCACCTTGGCCAGCAGTGCCTCGAAACCGCCGATATAGTCAATGTGCTGTTTGAAGATCAGCACGGTTTCAGACAGGCCAAGCCTGTGCGGCGTTGCGCCTCCCGCCATGATGGCCTTGATCGCCAGAGACTTTGTGCCGGGAAAGCCCTTCCGTGTTGTCAGTATCGCGATGTTTGGGTTGGCCGCTTTTGCCGCCCGAACCATATCGCGCGTCTTGGTTGCAATGCCGGAGCAGTGATCCAGAATATTCTGCCCGACCTTCCACGCCATGTTGATGTCGCAGCCTTTTCCGGTGCCGGAGATCAATTCGCCGCCCTGCCGCACGAAGGTGCCGGACGGAACAAGCTCTTCGGTGCGTATGCCCAGGCGTTTGAATATCATCTCCACTTCTTCGGTGCCGCATACGACGGCATCCTCCCGCGTGAAGTAGACTATCTTTCCGGCCTGACCGTGTATGCCCAGGCTCCGGCTTGTCAGATCAATGTACGGCACATCTTCCTTGATAAGCCGATCTACTTCGTCAGTTGACATAAACATGCGGAGCCTCCTATTCCAAGCACATAATTTTATCGGGCGGAACGTACAGCGCGAAGATGTTTAAGTCGATCTCCGGGCAGACATCCTTCGATACTTCGTACAACAAGTCAGAGCCAAGCTCTTCGCCTGTGTTGAACGAGAACATGAATATTCTCTCGAACGGCTCTTCGATTATTTTGCGGATGCGGCAGGTGAATGTGTTGCCCTCCCGTGTTGCCGCGTTGGCCTGCTTGAAATGGTGTGCCCGTATGCCGACATACCTTACGCTGTCCAAAACGGGCAGGGCTGTTTCCAGATCAACGCCCCAATCCAGAGCTTTCACACGAAAGTCTCCGAGCTTTTCGGCCTTGGAAATGTTCTTGCAGCCCGTCATCATCGCCGCCGCCAGCGTCTTGGGAAGGCCGAAAACATCCTCCTTAGCCCCCAGCGATTCAATATTGCCGTTGTTCATGATCGCTACCTTGCCGCTCATCCTGTACACCTCGTCCCGGTCGTGGGAAACAATAACCGCCACACCGTCAAACTCCGACAGAACCGACGATATCTCCTGCTCCATGCGCCATTTCAGGTGTGTGTCCAGCGCGGAGAAGGGTTCGTCCAGCATAAGGATCCTTGGCTCCGACACAAGGATACGCGCGAGGGCGGTTCTCTGCTGCTGACCGCCGGAGATTTGCCGCGGATACAGGTTCTTCACGCCTTCGATCTGAAACTTCTTGATGATGTTCTCCACGATGCTGTGCCGCTCGGCCCGCGGCTTCCTGATAACGCAGGAGATGTTGTTCCACACCGTCATTGTCGGGAACAGCGCGTAGTTCTGGAAGAGGTACCCCACATGCCGTTTTTGCGGCGATATGTTGATACGCTTGTCGCTGTCGAAAACAGTTTCGCCGTTTATGACGATACGCCCCCTGTCCGGCTTCTCAATGCCGGCGATGCACTTGAGGGTGAGGCTCTTGCCGCAGCCGGAGCCGCCCAGAAGCGCGATGACCTCCCGGTGGCCTTCCAGCTGTACAGACAGCTTAAAATCGGGGAACGCCTTCTCGATATCAATGTACAAGGACACAGAGTCACCCCGACTTCCCGGCTTTGCCGCTTGCGGCCCAGTGATTCATCAGCATGATCATCACGAAGGACATCATCGAAAGCACGGCAACCCAGATGTACGCAACCTCTCTGTTCCCCGACGATACCGCCGAAAACACCGCTATTGACATCGTTTGAGTTCTGCCGGGGATGTTGCCCGCGAGCATTATCGTCGCGCCGAACTCGCCGAGCGCCCTGGCGAAGGAAAGCACCGTTCCCGCCAAGATCCCCGCCTTGGCCATGGGAACCTTGATCATCCAGAATATCTTAAACTTCGAGAAGCCGAGGGTTTCGGCCGCGTAGATCACATTCTGGTCGATCTGCTCGAAGGCTCCTCTTGCGGTGCGGTACATAAGCGGGAAGGATACAAAGATAGACGCGATGACCGCGCCTGTCCACGAGAACACAACCGTTATGCCGAAAACCGAATCCAGGAACCTGCCGATGAAGCCGTTTCTCCCGAAAAGCATCAGCAGGAAGAACCCGGCCACTGTAGGCGGCAGGATCATCGGCAGTGTGAAGATTGTGTCGATAACGCCCTTGCCGCGCTTCATCCTGTATACATAATTTGCGGCGGCAAGCCCCAGCAAGAAGGTGATGCAGGTCGCAAAGAGCGCGACCTGCATTGATATTGTGAACGGCCTGAAGTCCATGCGGATCTACCCTATTCGTACATCGAGAAACCGTGGCTCTCGAACACAGCCCGCGCGGTGTCGGAGAAAAGGAAGTCCACAAAGTTTTGAGCCTCGCCGATGTGCGGGCTTGCCCCGACAATGCCCACAGGGTTGAGCGACGGTGAGTGCAGCGCGGGGTCTGCCGCTTCGATAACCCGTACTTCGTCGGAGGTGATTGCGTCTGTCATAAACACAACACCGGCGTCAACTTCGCCCATCTCCACCCATGTGAGGATCTGGCGCACATCGCTTGCCAGCACGGCCTTGTCATAAACTTCATCAGCAACACCCAGGGCGGTGAAAACTTCCTGCGCGAATCTGCCGATCGGCATTGCTTCCGGGTCGCCCAAGCCTACGATGCCCACGGCGTCAAGCGCGACATCTTCGAAGCTTTCTATCGCGATATCAGCGGCCGCGGGGACAATCAGCGCGACGGTGTTCGTGACCAGGTTGCGGCCTGTGCCGTAGATAAGATCCTGTTCTTCCAGGTTGCGCATCTGCGCGGCGGCGGCCGACATAAAGATGTCGATAGGCGCGCCTTCCTCGATCTGCCCCTGCAACGCGCCCGACGACGCGAAAGTATGTAGTAATGTCACATGCTGATACTGTTCCTGATACATTTCCGAAAGCTCTTCTACAACGTCGCGCAGGCTCATTGCCGCGCCGATCAGCAGCTCCACCGGTTCGGGAGCGGGCGGGGTTGGCTCCGGGGTTGGAGCGGGTTCCGCCGGGGCGGGCGGGGCGGCCGGTTGCGCCGCGGGTGCCGCTGTCTGGGCGGGCGGCTGGGCGCAAGCAGTCAGAACCGCCAGCGTAAGCACCGCGGCAAGACCGATTGATGTAAATCTCGTAAGTTTCATGTTATTTCTCCTCTCATTAGGTGATGATGCCAACTTGTTCGATTTCGGAGTAAAAAAGAGGGGGAGACGGAAGTTTGTCTCCCCGTAAACCTCATGCTGTGTTAGAGCAAGAGGAGGATGACAACCGCATGACGCAAACAAAAAGCGTCCGCAAAGGACGCAACACAACAAAAGAGATTTGCGTCCTTTTCACAATGGAAGGCATACACGTTTCCACATACACCCTAACGTTCCGGCAAGCATAGCAATAGTACACCGTAGCCCGACAGAATCGAAGCAAATATGGCGTAAGTATACACCACATTTTTCCGCGTGTCAACAAATAATTAACAATCCGCCGCACGTATTCTTGAAGTTTTGAGTGAATATATTGAGCGTGGGGGTGATTTTGTTGAATTATGAGGACAAGAGCGTTTCCGATATAGCTAAATCGGTGACTACATACCGGGAGGAACAGCACGGCCGCACCGTGTACCGCATCACCGATGTGCATAAGGGCGAGATAGACCTTGCGAAAACTATTGGGGACTTGATTGTTAAAAAGATACTTATGCGAGAATTATAAAAGGGGCTGTATTTTTGTTGCGGATGCGGTATAATCAGAAGCATTACAAAGTCGGGATCTATGTTCGGCTAAGTAAGGAAGATTCACGCTCCGGCGAGAGCGTTTCGATCGAAAACCAGAAGCTGATGCTGACGAAGCATGTTGATGAAATGGGGTGGGAACAACGGGAGGTTTACCAAGACGACGGTTTTTCGGGCACGAACCAGCACCGCCCCGCGTTTAAGCGTATGATTGCCGACGTGGAGGCCGGGCGCATCAACACACTGTTGATCAAGGATCTTTCAAGGCTTGGCAGAAATTACTTGGAAGTAGGCAGACTTGCCGAAGTGTTCCTGCCGGAGCATGGCTGCGAGCTGGTCTCTCTCAGCGAAAAGCTTGACGACATGATGGTGTTCCGCAACTGGTTCAACGAGCAGCACAGCAAGAGCACCAGCGCAAAGGTGAGGGCTGGCAAGCGCATATCCGCCCAACGCGGCAAGCACATGGGCGCATACGCCCCATACGGCTACCGCAAAGACCCGCAGAACCGCCACAAGCTGATTATAGACGAAGCAGCCGCCCCGATCGTTCGCAACATTTTTCAAATGAGGGCGGCCGGCACATCCTTCCGTCAGATCGCCGTCAAGCTTAACGAAAACGGCATCACCTCACCGCGGGAGCATTACTACCGGCACAAGGGCGTGAATAACCCCAGGATAACCTCGAAGCTGTGGAGCGACAGCACTGTCAAGGATGTTTTGAAAAACGAAGTCTACCGCGGTGTGTTGGTCAGCGGCAAGAGCGGCACGATATCGTACAAAAACCAGAGACAAGTCCGGAAGGACAGCAGCGAGTGGATAAGGGTAGAGGGTACTCACGAAGCATTGGTCGACACCTTCACGTGGGAGAGGGTTCAAGCCCTTGCCGCCAAGAAACACAGGCCGCGCAAGCGAAACGACGGCGCAACAAACCTCTTTACGAGCATCCTGTTTTGCGGCGGCTGCGGCTTTCGCTTGAAGGGGCAGGCGGAGCGCAGAACACGCAGGAACGGAAGCGTCTACAAGAATGTGTCCTACATGTGTTCTACCTTCGCAAGAAGCGGAAGGAACGCCTGCACAAGCCATTGTATCGGGGAAAACACACTGAAATGGCTGGTTGCGCAGCATCTGCGGGCATGTGCCGAAACCGCCGCTATTGACGAAGCCGGGATTGCGAACAGCATCATGTCTCACAAAGGCAGGGAAACCTTTTCGTATAGAGCGGCATACGAACACGAGCTTGCCGGACACACCAAGCTGATTAACAAGCTGGACACCCTTGTCGAGAGCCTGTACGCCGACAGAGTATCGGGGCTGATACCCGAGAGCCTGTTCAAGCGGCAGATTGCGAAGTATGAGCAGGAGCGTGAAGAACGTAGCCTAGCCGTAAGCGAGATGCGCGAAAGGCTGGAAGGAGCTGAGCCGGCTGCCGAGAACGCCCCTGACTTGGCCGGATTGATACGGCAATATGCCGACATGGACGTTCTATGCTGTGACTACGTTACCTTGGTAACGCTGATTGACAAGATTGTCGTAGGCGAACCAATGCGCATAGCCGGCAGGAAGCTGTGCGACATAGAGATCGTGTACAACTTCGCGGGAAGTTCTGACGTGGCGGGCGCATGAGCGGCAAGCTTTACAACGTGGGCGTGTACATCCGCCTTAGCCAAGCCGACAAGCGGGCGGATGAATCCGTATCTGTCGAGAACCAGAGGGCTATGCTCTCGCAATTCGTATCACATATGCCGAACTGGATCCTAGCCCGAACCTATGTTGACGAGGGTGTAAGCGGCGGAAACTTCGACCGCAAAGGCTTTCGGAGAATGATGGAGGATGTGCGCGGCGGCATTATCAACCTTGTGCTGGTCAAGGATTTGAGCCGCTTTGGAAGGAACTACCTGGAAGCGGGCAGGTATATTGAGGAAGAGCTGCCGACCTGCGGCTGCCGCTTCGTCGCTTTGTGTGACAATATTGACACTGAAACGGGAGACAATGACATACTGCCGTTTCTGAACGTAATGAACGACTTCTATCTAAGGGATTGCAGCGAACGGGTGAAGGCCGGTATCAGGGCAAGGGCGCAGGACGGCCGGAAGTTATCCGGCGTTGCCCCCTATGGGTATGTGCGCAAGCCCGACGACCGTTCGCGCCTTGCCGTTGACGAAGCGGCGGCAACGATTGTGCGGCGGATCTTCACGCTGCGGGCGGACGGGCTGGGGTATACCGCCATCGCCGGAATACTCAACCGAGACGGTGTTGCTGCGCCCGTGGCAAGCATTTGGGCAACCCGAACGGTGAAGCTGATGCTTAACAACGAAGTTTATATCGGGAACACCGTTTCGCTCAAACGCGGCACCCGATCATACCGCGACAGCAGAACATTTCTGCGCGACGAACGCGAGTGGGTGAGGGCGGACAACACTCACGCGCCCATCATTGAAAGGCCGTTGTGGAACAATGTTCAGCAAATGAATCTTGCGGCAAGGGCGAAGATGGCAAACGCCCGCGCCCCGCGCCCCAACTTGTTTGCCGGCCTGCTCGTCTGCCGCGATTGCGGCATGAAGATGAACCGCGCCAAGAACTTATATCATTGTTCGACATACCGGCGAAGCGGCAATGCGGCTTGCTCCAAACACGAAATCTTGGAGGGCGAACTGAAAAAAGTTATTTCTCTCGAAACGGACAGGGCGGCACTTACGTCGTTTGTTGAAAAAATAGAGGTCGGCGAAAAGTTCGAAACAAACGGGCAAACACATCAAGATATCCGGATCTTCTATAAATCTGTCGAAGTATGCCGTTCCTATCCGTAACGGCGTATTACTGTAAACACTCGGTTTAGAGTGAAGGACAGTATCGCAAGCACATTGGCGGCTATGGTCTCCCGCGGCCATGTCGGATATATCTCGCACGAGGCGACGTTCTTGATATACTCACGAAACGGCACCCAGTACCGCTTCGCCGTTCTGTCGTCCGGCAGGCCGTCCAGCACCACGATTGTTTCCGGTATCACAGGTTCGTCCAGAACTACGAAGCCGGTCGGCGCGGGCAGCGGCTTCTCGTCCGGCTCCGGTATCTTTGGCGGGAACACGCCCCACAGGGTATGCGGCTTGATGATGGCCGTGTTTTCGACGGGAGCGGGTGTTGTCTGCGGTGTGAGCATCACGTTGGAGATGGCCGTCGCGCCTGAAAGAATCTGCACGCCAACCAGCTCCGACGGCTCGAACCCTTCGGCCTCTACGCGCAGGTCATACTCGCTGTAGGGCTGTTCCGTCGCCGCGGCGTTTAGCGAAAGCTCCTCCGGAGGCGCGCCAAGCTCGATGGTCTGCGTCCTCCCGTCGGAGTTGCTCTCCAGCCTGTCGATGGTCTGCCGCGCCCCCGCGGGCGAGATGCTGACCTTCGCGCCGCTTACGGGGCGGCCGACGTTCTGCGAATATACGGCGCACCGCAGTAATCCTTTGGAAACATTGCCGCCGGGTGATTCCGATATTTTGATAAGCATAGGCCCAAGTTCCTCCGCAACTGTATACCGTGCAGGATATGCTGCGGAGGCAAGGTTTGCAACTTTTCCAAGGGAATGAATAACATAGGGAAAGAGGATGAGCATGACACGTACAAATATACTTGGGCTGTGCGCGGCCGTCGCTGTGCTGGTTTCAGCATGTGCGGCGCCGAACCGGCCCGGATCGGAGCAAGCAGACATGGAGCCAACTTTCCGGGTTATCAGATCGGAAGAAGCAATCGAGATGCTGGCGCAGGACCCAAGCATCCTGTTGATAGACGTACGCACAGCGGGAGAGTTCGGCTCTGTACACGCCGTGGGCGCGTTAAATCTGCCCCTGCCGGATCTCGCCGCCACAATAGGCGGCCACGCAGAGGACTACGGCCACACCATCATCATCTACTGCCAGACGGGTCGCCGAAGCCGCGAAGGCGCGCAAGCCCTTATCGACGCGGGTTACACCAGCGTGTTTGATGCCGGCGGGATCGTGGGCTGGGCGGGGGAGACCGTCAGCCCGTAACAGGCTCTTACGGTCTGTCTACGAACCACTCGTGAATGTTGCTGAACGCGTTGTGGATGGTTGGGGTTATGTCTCCGCCGATGTCGTGGCTCGAGAGAAGGGCGTACTTTCTGAACACAAGGCTTATGGCGGGGAGGTCGTAGGCGAAGAAGTCTTGCAACTGGGACACACTGCTTGCGAACTCCGCTTCGCTGATCGAAGCGTCTACCTGATGCAAAAGCGCGTCCATGACCACTGACGAGTAGCGGAAGAAGTTCAGCTCGCCGCCGGAGCTGAACATGAACGAGATGTCTCCGTAGACAGGCATGGCCGCTCCGCCGATGAACATATCGAAATCACCGTCCCGCAAGGCCTGCGTATAGCCGTCAAAATCCAGCCGGACTACTTCGTTCGACACCTGCAACGCCCGCAGGCCGTCGCTTAGTATTCCGGCTATGTTTACGCGCTCGTCGTTTTCGCTGTTTACGATTATGCGCAGATGCAGTTCCGACACTATGCCGTCGTGGGACGACCCGCGAAACCCGCGGGAGCTGAAATGGGAGTAGCCGGCCTCTTCCAGCAGCCTGCGCGCCTGCTCCGTATTGTAGCCGAAGGACAGCACCGCCGGATCGTAGAACCAGGCCGCAGGGTTGATGGGCGAGTATGCCCGCAGCGCCTGATTGATGTAGATGCCGGAGATTATGTCGTCGATATTGACGGAGTGGGCGATCGCCCGCCGCAAGTTGATGTCCGCGAAGGCGGGGTTGCCGAAGTTGAAGCCGATAAACTCGAAATTGCTGCTTGCGTAGGATATGATATTGGGCATGTTGGTGCTGCGGTGCCGCCTCCAGGTGGATACGTCCGAATCTATCACGTCTATTACACGCTCGTTAAACGCCGACATTTTCGTGGCCGTGTCGGGCACTATCAGCACGTTTACGCGGCCGATGTTCGCGCGCCCGCGTAAGGCTCGGTGGTTGGGGAGCAACACAAGCTCCTGCGCCTCGCGGTAGGTGCTTACTCTGAAGGGGCCGCTGGCCAGCGGCGACATATTAACCGCAGCGGAAGGATCGTTCTGGCCGGTTCCCGAATGGCGGTGCTGTGGGATCACGGGGAAGTTTAGCCTGTAGGCAAAGGAATAGTTGGCCGACGAATATACGATAGCCAGGGCGCGCCCGCCGTCCAGGGTGCTGTAGTTGACAATGCCGTCCTGCACATGGCGGTATATCGAGTTTTCGCCCGCGCGGCCGATGGTGTTCAGCGAGAACACGATGTCCGCGGCGGTGATCGGCGTGCCGTCCTCCCAGTAAATGTCGTCGCGCAGGGTAAGCGTCGCGATCTGCCCGTTTTCCGAAAGCTCGAAACTCGAGAGGATGTAGGAATAAGGCCGGTGCTCCGCATCCAGGCCGATCAGCGGTTCGTAGATCAGCCGCAGGATCTTGGCGACACTTTCGTCCTCGTTAAGCAGGGGGTTGAGCGTGACGGGGTGCCGCATGGACATGCTGATGCTGCCGCCCTCCACGGGTGCCGCCGGGCTGTAGTGAACCGGCTCGGCATACATGTCATGCACGAAGAGATTTTCGCCCACCGGCAGCATTTCAGCGGGGAACAGCTCGGCATAATCATCATCCGCATCAGGCACGGACGGAGCAAACAGGCATGATGTAAGCATTAGCGCGGACGCACACGCCGCAATTATCTTTAGCATTGTTCTCACCTCTGTATTCCGGTCATTATAGTCAGAAAGACATTCCTGCCGCCGTACAGCACGGTGTAGACCCTCTCGTTGAACAACACGCGCCGGATGTAGGTGCGCGTCTCCTCGAAGGGGATGTGGTCCAGCGTTGCGCCGTCGGTGCTGAACTGCGGGTCGCCAAGCCATCCGCGCACCCTGCCCGTGCCGGCGTTGTAGGATGCCAGGGCAAGGCGCAGGTTCTGGTCGTGGTTGTCGAGCAGATTGC
>WRAA01000042.1 GCA_009780445.1 Defluviitaleaceae bacterium | reverse complement strand
TTCGCGAAAATCCAAGAGCGGGATTTTCGCGAGCTACTGTGCGAAAGAACCTTGACCACAAAGGCGGTCAAGGTTCGCATTTGCGGCGTACACGCCGCCGCAAATGATTCCGGTCGGGAAACGGCTTCGTTTCCCGAACCCTTCCGCGGTGTGGCAGTTTGCATTGTTATCTGATATATTTCTTCATGCGTTTGCCATGGCCGGTCCAATAAAATATGTTGTTTTTTGCGCGGAAATATGCTACAATGGCGGCAACGTAGTGAACTATACGGAAGCTCAGAAACATATTCCATCTGCTGTCGCCGAGTTCCGCGGTGAAGCATCGCGGAATCGGCTCGGCAGATGAAAATGTTCTTGGCGTTCCGTATAAGTTGTACTTTGTGAAAGGTGTGCAAGAATGTCAGTGCCCGGGAAGCAGAGATTCTTTACCCCGACCGTCGCGGTCATGGTGTTGGCCCTTGTAGCCTTGGTGGTTACTGCGGGCATAATGTCTTATTTGTCTGTGTACAACGAAAGCGTTAATACAATACGCAAGGAGAATCTCGCGCTTATAAACAGGATACAGGGCTGGGCGGCCGTGAAGGCCAACCAGGCCGAAAACAGCGCGGAGCTGATGCGCCTGCCCGGAATGACAGAGGAAATGATACGGGAACACTTTGCAGAACGGGCCGGGGCTATGGACGAAGTGCTGTTCATGATTGCCGGCTTTCCGGACGGGCGGATGTTTTCCTGCGACGACATGTTCACATCTCACGAACTGCACGATACATCACGCATATGGTATGCGCTTGCGGCGGAGAACCCGGGCAGGGTGAGCATTACCCCGCCCTATGTGTGTGCCGCCACGGGGGAGCTTATGTTCTCCGTGACGCGCACCGTCGGCGACTATGACGACAGCCTGGGGGTTGTCGCCCTTAACATACCCTTTGTGAAGGGTCTGGAACAGCTGATCAACGAGACTGCCACACCGGGCAGTTTTTCCTTTGTGGTAAAGCCGGACGGAAGCATACTCTTCCACACACATCCGGAGTTCATGCCCACAAGCGACGGGCAGTTCCGCAACATAGCCGATGTGTACAGCAACGGGGATGTTATCGTGGCGATCTACAACATGGGCGTGTTCTCGAGAGACGGCATACTGCACGTGGGCCGGCCGATGGAGCTTACGGGGTGGTACCTCGTCACGGGCATACCCGCGTCGAACATAATCCGCAACACAATGCCCACCGTTATCAGCCTTGCTGTTACGGCGGTGTTTATCTTGGCCGCAATGACATTCATGTCGTTGATGATGTTCAAGATGCGGCAGGCCGCAGACAGACAGCGCGAAGCGAACGAAATGAACAAGAGGTTGCTTGAGTCGTCGCCGTATATTATGAACATATGGGACGACAGCAGCAACCTTGTCTCCACAAACGAATGTGCCGTGAAAATGTTCGAGCTTCGTGATACTGATGAGTTTATACGGAGGTTCTACGAGCTGTCGCCGGAATACCAGCCCTGCGGAATGCTTTCGGCGGCCAAGGTGCAGGCAGTGCTGGATGCCGCGTACAACTCCGAAACGCCGATTCAGTTTGAGTGGATGCACCAGAATCTGCGCCGCGAGCCAATCCCCACGGAGATAACCCTTGCCCGCTTTTTGCGCGGCGGCAAGTACTTTTTAGCGGCCTACACCATAGACCTGCGCACGATAAGGAAGGCCGAAGAGATGGAGCGCAAGGCCATCGAAATCAGCGAGATCCTGCTGACATCCTCGCCCTTCGCGCTGGATCTGTGGGATGAAAGCGGGAATGTTATCGACTGTAACAAGAGATCGCTGGAGATGGTTGGCGTAAACAGCCACGAGGAATACCTTGACAAATTCTTCGAATTCTGCCCGGAGAGACAGCACGACGGAACCCCGTCGGACATCATGATCCTAAGCAACATAGAGCTGGCTCTGATACAGGGCAGCACACGCTTTGAGTTTACGCGCAGGAACCAACACGGCGACATCATTCCCACAGAGGCCACCTTCATGCGCACCGTGCGCGACAACAAGAACATAATCGTGAGCTACACCATAGACCTGCGCCCTCTGCGCGAGGCCGAAGAGCGCGTAAAGATCATGCTGGACGCAACCCCGCTTGCTATCAGCCTATATGACAGAAACCTGAACGCAATCGACTGCAACCACGAAGCCGTGAGGATGTTCGGCCTTCTGCAACAGCTGAAGTTTGCCAACGTGGCGCGCAGCATTATGCCGCAGATACAGCCCGACGGGAGGGATTCCGCCGAAATGCTGAGCTCGCTGGTGAAGCAGGCCTTCGAGAAGGGAACTGCCCGCGCGGAGTTTGTGAGTATGCGCTCCGACGGCACTCTGTTCCCGTCCAAGGCGCGGTGGGTCTGCGTGAAGCTGCGGGGCGAAGATGTTGTTGTTGAGTATCTGGACGACATAACCGAGGAACGCGCCGCCCAACAGCGCGAGCGCGAGGCCGTGTCTCTCACACAGCTTATAATGGACAGCACGCCCCTGTGCATCGAGATATGGGACGATAATCTGGATATGATCTACTGCAACCAGAAGATGCTGGACATATCCGGCCTGGATACCTTCGAGAAGTACAAGGAGCGGTATCTGGAGCTTTCCGGAAACCGCCAGCCCAACGGCTCCGGATCTGACGCAATGCTGACGGAAATGCTGGGCAAGGCTCTGCGCTACGGCACGGCCAGGTTTGAGTGGGCACAAAAGACTTTCACCGGCGAAGAGGTTCCCTACGAGTGCCAGCTTATAAGAATATGGCGCGGCGGGCGGCAGGAGATAGTGGGCTACAGCCACGATGTCCGCCAGATTAGGGTCGCGCTTGCCAAGACCTTCGAGGCGGACAGCCGCGCCGCGCTTATGATGGACGCGTCGCCCATATCCTGCATAATGCTGCGGGATGTGCGTGAGGCTGACGGAACCGTGAGGATCGAGGTTATCGACTGCAACCAGGCCGCTCTGGATCTCTTCGGCTTCGAGGACAAGAACGAGGTCAAGATGCGCCTGTACGACATCCTTCCCGAGCCGCCCGCGGGCGTCTCGATGGAAGAGATGCTGCTTGACATGGCAAGCGTTGTGTTCAGAGATGGCTACGACAGGTTCCAGCTGGAACACAATCACCTGGACGGCACGCCCATACCCTGCGAAGTCACCGTGGTTGGCACAGAGTATCAGAACAGCAGGGTCGTCGTGGCCTTCCAGAACGATCTGCGCCCGGCCTTTGCCCTGCTCGAAAAGGAGAAGTATGCCGCGGAGATTACGCAGAAGTTCCTTGACGCCGCGCCGTTCTTCATAGAGGTGTGGAACAAGGATCTGGAGCTTATTGAGTGCAACAACAGAGCCGTGGAAGTGTTCGGCCTTGAGAGCCAGGAAGACTATGTGCGAATGTTCGACAAGCTTTCGCCGGAGTTCCAGCCCTGCGGCACGCCTTCCGATGTGAAGATACGAGAGCTTGTCGGCGAATGTATCGAGAAGGGGAGGGCTCGCGCGGAATGGATGCACCTTGACGCCAACGGCGAGATCCTGCCGGTGGATGTAACATATGTCAGAATCAGGCGCGGCAACGAATATATCGCCATAGGCTACAATCAGGATCTGCGGCCGATAAAGGCGGCCATTGCCAAGGAGCGCGAGGCCGATGAGGAGAATAAGGCCAAGACGCGTTTCCTTGCCCGCATGAGCCACGAGGTTCGCACGCCCATGAACTCCGTGATGGGTATATCGGAGATAGAGCTGCAGAAGAACATTCATCCGCAGGAAACGGAAGAGGCCTTTAGGCGTATCTACAATTCGTCGAGGCTGCTGCTGTCCATCATTAACGACATACTGGATCTCTCGAAGGTTGAAGCCGGCAAGATGGAGATTATCCCGGCGGCATACGAAACGGCCAGCCTTATCGCCGATACTGTCCAACTGAACCTGATGTACATCGGAAGCAAGCAGATCAAGTTCAGCCTCAGTATCGACGAAAACATGCCCATGTACCTCATCGGCGACGAGCTGCGTATCAAGCAGATCCTCAACAACCTGCTTTCAAACGCCTTCAAGTACACATCCGAAGGCGAAGTCTCCCTTAGCATAGAGGTCAGCGGAACGGGAACGGATGCGCCGATGCTTAACATCACGGTGACAGACACCGGCCAGGGCATGAACGCGGACCAGATCGACATGCTCTTCGGCACGGAATACGCAAGGTTTAACATCGAGCAGAACCGCGCCATCGAAGGCAGCGGCCTGGGCATGACCATCATCTACTCACTCATCAAGATGATGAAGGGGCACATCTCGGTGGAGAGCAAGCCCGGCATAGGCACCACCTTCACCGTGACCTTGCCGCAGGCCCCTTGCGGAGACGAGATCCTGGGCAAGGAAGCCATAGTCAGCCTAAAAAACTTCGAGATCACCAAGACCTACTTCGTCAGAAACGTGGCGCATAAGCGCGAGCCGATGCCCTATGGGCGCGTGCTGGTTGTGGACGACGTAGACTCGAACCTCTACGTGGTAAAGGGCTTCCTCATGCCATACAAGCTTGCCGTGGAAACCGTGGACAATGCCCGGTCCGCCATAGAGCTTGTGGAAGGCGGGCAGGTCTACGACATAATCTTCATGGATCACATGATGCCGGAGATGAACGGCGTGGAGGCCACCAAGATCCTGCGCGGCATGGGCTACCACCATCCGATCGTCGCGCTTACGGCAAACGCCACCTTCGGCATATCCAACATGTTCATGGACAACGGATTCTCGGGCTTTGTGTCCAAGCCGATAGATCCGAGCAAGATGGACGAATATCTGATGAAGTACATCTACGACAAGCAGTCGCCAGAGGTGATCGAGGCGGCAAGGGCGCAGAACAACAACGGCGACGCGGAACTTGAACGGGAGAACGGCCTTTCGGAGCGGCTGATAAAGTCCTTCCTGTCGGACGCGCAGAAGTCTCTGGCCGTGCTGGAGCCGATCATGCAGATGAAGGACATGGACTCCGGCGCGCTGAAAATATTCACGATACAGACCCACGGCATAAAGAGTGCTCTGCTTAACATCAGCAATACGGAGCTGGCCATAACCGCGTCGGAGCTGGAATCCGCCGGGCGCAGCGAGGACAGGCTCATGATTAAGAAGCGGCTGCCCAAGTTCCTGGACGATCTGCGGGATGTTATCTTCTCGCTTGTCAGCATTAAGAAGGAAGAAGGCGCGGATCAGCCGGAGGACACGGCCTACCTTGTCGAACAGCTGGATCGGATGGCCAAGGTCCTGGCTGCCTACGACAAAAAGAGCGCGAAGGACATCCTGGCCGAAATGCGCAAGCAGCCTCTCTCGAAGAACACCAGAGCACTGCTGGATCAACTTGACGACTATCTGCTGCTAAGCGAATTTGAAGAAGCGGCGGACTGCGCAAGGAACGCCGTAAACGACATGGGTAAGGAGGCAGGCAGATGAACAAGACGATCTATGTTGTTGACGACACCGTGACGAATCTGTCTGCGGCCGAATCCGCTCTGGAGAATTACCACAACGTAGTCACCATTCCGTCGGGCAAACGCGCTATCGCCCTGCTCGAGAAGATCCGGCCGGACTTGATCCTGCTGGATCTTGAAATGCCGGAGATGAACGGCTTCGATGTGCTGCGTATTCTCAAGGGCTGCGATAAGTCCAAGCACATTCCCGTGATATTGCTGACAAACGGCATCGACTACGACGGCAAGATGAAAGCCTATGAGCTGGGCGTTGTGGACTTTATCGGGAAGCCGCTGGACCCCGCCGTGCTTCTGAACCGCGTGGAACACCACATCTACATCAACAAGCTTGTGAGCGAGAGATCCCACAAGCTTTACAGCGTGCAGAAAGACCTTGTGCTGCTGATGGCAGACATCCTCGAGAACCGCGACGAAGCCACGGGCGAACACCTGGGCCTCACCGGCCGTATGGTGCGGATGCTCTTGGAGCGTATGCTCGAAAAGCGCGTCTACTACGACCAGATAAAGGAGTGGGACTTCGACCTGATGGCAGAATGCTCCATCCTGCACGACGTGGGCAAGGTAAGCACGCCGGACACGGTGTTCAAGAAGTGTGGCAAGCTCACCACTGACGAATACGAAGTTATGAAGCAACACGCCGTGGCCGGCGAAAGGATTCTCGACAGGCTTATCCGAGCCGGCGGCGAAAACATCCTCCTGCACAACGCCAGGATGTTCGCGGTGTTCCACCACGAACGCTGGAACGGCACGGGCTACCCAAACCGCCTGAGCGGCGAGGACATCCCGCTGCAAGGGCGCATAATGGCCATCGTAGACGCATTCGACGCCCTTGTGTCAAAACGCTTCTACAAAGACCCCTTGGCCTACGACCAAGCCGTCGAAATCATTGTCAAGGAGCGCGGAAAACACTTCGATCCGCAGCTTGTGGACGTTTTCTGCGACATCAAGGATGGGCTGAAGCACTCTGTATAGAGGTGAAAACGAGAAAAAGAAAAGACCCGAAACGTGACAGTTTCAAGGTCTTTTCTTTATGCAGTTGAGCCGGAAGGATTTGAACCTTCGGATACAGGAATTAAATTTTCGCCGGGCGGTAGGTTAAACGGGCGCGAACTGACCATACTATAGTTGATTGAGTTGAAAACGGTCTTGCCTTTGCGGTCTTTTTGACGCAAGGCTAGTGCTACTCCAATACTAAATTTAATGCGCCTTCGCGGTCTTTTTGCCGAAGTCCCGCGTCAGCTCCTCCTTGCGAACCACTTCGGGTTCGCGGCGTCGTCACTTCCTTGTCTTTCGACAAAAATCCTCGCGAATGCACATCAAATTTAGCATTGGCGAAGCACTAGGAGAGACGAACGCCGCGTACCCGCAGTGGTACGCAAGTGAGGAATGACGACGTTTTGCGGCGAAAAGACCGCAAAGGCAAGACCGTTTTCAACTCAATCAACTATATAAGTTCAAATATGTGTCGAGGGTGGAGTTTATGCGCACAAACATATATACAGATCTGGCGATGGAAGCCGCGTCCGATTTCGGCGAGATTGACGGCGTAAGCATGACCAGCGAGGAACACGCCGAAATCGGCTTGGTTACGACCACGGTGGAGATCAGCAACGAACACGGCGCGGCGAGCTTACGCAAGCCGATCGGCACGTATATCACGCTGGAATCGCAAGTGCTGATGGAGAACGACCCCGACGCCCATGAGTTCATCATCGGCGAGATGGCGCGCAAAATCGGCCGCCTGCACAAACTTGGCAAGGACGACACCGTGCTGATCGTCGGCCTTGGAAACTGGAACGTAACCCCGGACGCCCTAGGTCCCAAGACTGTCGCGCGGGTGCTGGTAACGCGCCACCTCACCGAAACCGACGCGGTGCCCTGGGGCATCGACGATGCGGTGCGCCCTGTCTGCGCGGTAACGCCGGGGGTAATGGGCATCACGGGCATCGAGACGGGTGAGATCGTGCGCGGAATCGTGGACAGGGTGCGCCCGGGGCTTGTTGTGGCGATTGACGCGCTGGCGGCGCGCAGCATCAGCCGCATCAACTGCACGGTGCAGATGTCTAACGCGGGCGTGAACCCGGGCGCGGGGCTTGGCAACAAGCGCATGGAGCTTAACGAAAAGACGCTGGGCGTGCCGGTCCTGGCGATAGGCGTGCCTACAGTGGTGGACGCGGCCACCCTCATCAACGACAGCCTCGACTATATCCTGGACGACATGATCGCGCAGAGTGATGAAGGCTCCGAGTTTTACAAGACCCTGCAAAGCCTGCAATCGCAGGAAAAACACGCGCTGATCCACCACACGCTGGAGCCGTATGCCGGGAACATGTTTGTCACGCCCAAGGAGGTGGACGCGGTTATTGGCCGGCTCGCAAACATTCTTGCGAACGCGCTAAACATAGCCCTGCACCCCGGCATTACGCCGGATGACATAAATCGCTACTTATAGCGGGCGCGCTCGACAAGCGTCCGCCGTGCCGTGAAAAAAATTTTTGACTTTCGAGTCGAAAGGCTGTATAATGTAGAATCATGTAATTACGGAGAAGCCCTCATGAATCAACTGCAAGTCAAGGCACACGCCAAGATAAATCTGGCTCTTGATATTATCAACAAACGCAGCGACGGCTATCACAATCTGCGTTCGCCAATGCAGAGCCTGCTCCTGCACGACACCATTGTGCTGGAGAAAACGGCCGGCGGCGCGATCGCGCTGGAGTGCGACAACCCGCGCATCCCCAAGGGCATGGCCAACCTGGCCTGCAAGGCCGCGGAGAAGATGATGAATGCCTATTACATAGGCTCCGGCCTGCGCATAAACCTTCGCAAGATGGTGCCGGCGGCGGCCGGCCTTGGCGGGGGCAGCAGCAACGCCGCCGCGGTTCTGCGCGGCATTAACGAACTCTTCTGTGTTGGCGCGTCAAACGCGGAGCTGGCCGCCATCGGAAAGAGCATCGGGGCGGACGTGCCGTTTTGCGTATACGGCGGAACCATGCTGGCCGAAGGCATCGGCGATGTGCTTACGCCCCTGCCGCCGCACCCGAGGATAAGCGTGGTGCTGGCCAAGCCGCCCGTGGAAGTTTCCACACAGCAGGTATACACCACGTTTTCGCAAATGCGCGTAGCCGCCGGCAGCCGCCCGGATATCTCCGCGATACTCCACGGCCTTGAAGCCTCCGACCTTCGCGAGATATCTCGCGGGATATCCTCCGGCGTGGCCAACATGCTGGAAAGCGTAACAGCCGCGGCGCACCCGATTATCACAGAGCTGAAAGTGGCCTTCCTGCGTAACGGCGCGGAATGCGCCCTTATGAGCGGAAGCGGCCCCACCGTGTTCGCGTATTTCAAGGACGACGACCGCGCGGCGGCGGCGGCGCGTAACATACGCAACGAAATGCCGCGCATCAACGATATATTTGTCACATCTACATATAACGAGGCAGTTATCCCAGGGTGATTGTATGAGCAAGGACAACGACGGCTTTTTCGCGGCACGCCCAAGCACCGCCGAAACCCTGCGGCAGTACAAGCCCTACAAGCGCAGGAACAAGCCGGGTGCCAAGCCGCCCGACAATTCAAGGCCGAAGGACATGCCGAAATCGGCGAAAAAAACACCTTCGCGCAGATCAAGCAGGCGGCGCGCGCGTTGGCTTGTCAGAGGTTTCGGCCTGGCCGCGCTTGCGTTGCTGGCCGTCCTTGCCCGGTACCCGAGGATTGCGGCGGCAACGGTTGCGGCGGCGGCTCTGGCCATAGCGGCCGGCACATGGCTGCTTGTGTCGTACAATTCGCTGGAAGTGTTTATCGACGGCGAGCCGGCCGGGTTTATCGCCGAACGCGACACCACGCCGGAGGATATCACCGCGCAGCTTGAAACCGCCATAAGCGTAACGGCCGGCACCAATGTGCGCCTGAACGAGACAATCACGCTGGAGGCGGCGCGCGCACCCTCCGATGCGCAGGTGCTGGCGCGCCACGAGATCATGCCCATCCTGCGCTTGGCTGTGACCTTCGCCGCGGAGGGCTTCGTGATCTACATAGACGGCGAAGCCCGGGGTATTCTGCGAAACAGCGAAGCCGCCGAAAGTGTGCTGGACGGCATAGTTCAGCACAGCATCCCCGACGGAACCCAGCTCATCGGCCAGCCAGACTTCACCGAGGACGTAAGCATCCGGACCCGCTTCATGGACGAGGACAACTTCGAAAGCGTCGAGGCCGTCATAGCGCGTCTCTCACAGCAACGCCCCGTAAGTCAGGGTTATGTCGTGCAGTCGGGAGACAGCATGTCGATCATCGCCCAGCGCGTCGGCATGTCTCTGGAGGACATACTGGCCGCCAACCCCGGCGTTGACCCCGGCAGCCTAAGCATCGGCCAGACCCTGGACGTAGTCCGCATGGTGCCGACCCTAAGCGTGCGCACCGTGGAGCTAAGCGTCACCAACGAGGACGAACCCTATCAAACCGAAGTCATCAGCAACCCGATGCAAGTCAGCACCTATCGCAGCGTGATCCAGCCCGGCCGCGCCGGCGTGAGGGAGGTCACCCGCCACGTAACCCGCGTGAACGGCGTCATCACAAACACCGAGGTGATCGGCGAACAAGTTCTGCAAGAGCCGCTTAACGAAACGGTGGTCGTGGGTACACGCGGCTCCTGAGTTTGACATATATTGAGTTTATATCGTAGAAGGGAAGCGAACAAATGCTGATAGTCCAGAAATTCGGCGGCTCCTCCGTCGCTAATGTTGAACGCTTGTTCAACGTGGCCGACAGGATAGCGGCAACTTACAGGGATGGGCACAAGGTTGTGGTAGTAGTGTCCGCCCAGGGCGATACCACCGACGACCTCATCGCAAAAGCGCACGAGATCAGCGACCGCCCTTCGCGGCGCGAAATGGATATGCTTATGGCCACGGGCGAACAGCAGTCCATGGCACTGCTCACGATGGCGTTGCAGCAGCGCGGTCTGCCGGCCGTGTCCCTCACGGGGTGGCAGGCCGGCATATCCACATCCTCCGCGCACACCGCCGCGCGGGTAAGGAAGGTCAACCCACAGCGCATTTCGCACGAGCTGGAGAAGAACAACATCGTCGTGGTAGCCGGCTTCCAGGGTTACAGCAAGCAGGACGACATAACCACCCTTGGCCGCGGAGGCTCCGACACCACCGCCGTCGCCCTTGCCGCCGGCCTAAGCGCAGAGCTGTGCGAGATCTACACAGATGTGGACGGCGTATACACCGCCGACCCAAGGATCGTCAAGAAAGCCCGCAAGCTCGACGAAATCAGCTATGACGAAATGCTGGAGCTGGCCTCACTCGGGGCGAAGGTACTGCACAGCCGCAGCGTGGAGCTTGCGAAGAAGTATAGCGTAAACCTTGTAGTGCGTTCCAGCCTTACGGACGCGCCCGGTACATATGTAAAGGAGGTCGGCAGCATGGAGAATGTGTTGGTGAGTGGTGTCGCGCTGGACAAAAACGTGGCGCGTGTAACAATAGTGGGTGTGAAGGACGAACCGGGTGTGGCGCACCGCGTGTTCTCCCTTCTGTCGAAGCGCAGTATTTCAGTGGACATCATCATACAGTCTATCGGCAGCGCGAACTCGAAGGACATCATGTTCACGGTGGAACGCTCCTCCGAACGCGAAGTGCTGGACATCCTGGAGGAAAACCGCCGCCACCTGCACTACGACCACATAACCAGCGATAACAGCATGTGCAAGCTCTCGATTGTCGGCGCGGGAATGGTCTCAACGCCCGGCGTGGCCACAACAATGTTCGAGGCTCTGTCCGACACAAACGTAAACATCGGCGCGATCTCCACCTCCGAGGTAAAGATATCCGTGCTGATCGACGAAAAGGATGCCGACAAGGCCTACAACGCCGTACACGATGTATTCGTGGATACAAACATTCAGTTCAGGAACTAGGGCGTGTTTGAAAACCCGCTTCCGGCGGATTTTCGAGTGATTTTTTCGCTAGACTAGGAAGCGGCAAACGCCGCGAACCCTTGTGGTTCGCAAGTTTGACACTGA
>WRAA01000041.1 GCA_009780445.1 Defluviitaleaceae bacterium | reverse complement strand
TGGGATGTGCCGGCCGCGAAGTATAACGCGACGGTGGCGAAGAATGTTATGGCGAGTATCCGCAGATGCCGCTTCGATTGGCCAAGCGACTGCGCGACCTTGTGCAGGGGCAGCAGGATGTAGGACAGCTTGCACACAGCAAGAACCGCGCCCGCCGCCGCCAGGCTTGTTCGCAAAGGTGGGCTGCGTGGGCGCGCCCGCGACCAGACCCGGCAAGGTGGCAAAGGCTGCCGGCAGGAGGAACACAGCGGCAAGGACAGCAATCGCGTTGACAAATATCACCATTCCGATTTTCTGGCTGAACGCCAATTTGGTAAATATTACCATACAGGCGCAGGCAAGGAACACCATGGCGAATTCGCCCAGGAGGCCGTGGGAGATGCCCAGCGATATGTACACAACTGCCGTCGCGAAAAGCGGCTGTAAATAGAACAAATAAAGCTTGCCCATCAGCCCGAACACCAGGAGCATCACGGACATATAGCTTAGGGTTTCTAAAATCGCTTGCTGGAATAGTGTCATCAACTTCTCCTAAATTGTGGTATAATTACCTAATTGTACATCATGGTTTCGCGTGTGTCAATGGGTTTTGCGGGGATTGGGCAAGGCGCGGCCCGGGCGGGTTCCCGGGGTGTGTGTAAAAACGGACAATCGGCGGGAAAAATGTTTGTGACATATTTTGTAAAGAAAGGTGTTTACCTTTAGTTACAAGTGTGTTATAGTGCTGTTACTTTATTCTTGCAATTGTGTTACAATTCAGGAATGAGAGAGAGGGCTGCGGCGGGACTCACACCGATTTATGCTGCTTGTGCCGAATATAGGCCTAAAAAAATTCTTTAGGGGGAGTTGCAGGATGTTTTTTAAACAATTGGTAAACTTCGTCATAATCAAGCTGGATAACGGCCAGGAGATTATGATGAAGTACATGCTGACGCACCGCAATGCCGATGTCTTTGGTGTGCTTGCGGAAAAGCATGTTATCTCTAACGGCGAAATGCACTTCGAAGAGCAGTGTGAGTCTACGGGGGGCTACAGCCTGCGCGATGCGCTGGTTTTGGCTGAAAGCTGCACCACTGGGAAGGTTCTGCCTACTACATATCCGGAAATCGAAGAGGAGATACGGAGCGAGAAAATGCTGAACGTTGTTTAGGTCGGCTTCTTTCAACAGCGTGGCCAAGGAGGCAAGCGCGGAGCTAAAGGTCAAGAACTCGCGGTTTGTTGGCACGGTCTGCCCTGTGTGGAGCGAGGGCGACGCGGCGGCGTTCTTGGCGCGGATGCGTGCCAAGTACGCTGACGCGTCGCACAATGTGTTTGCGTACAGGGTGTCGGCCGGCGGGGCTTCGTCCGGAAGCCTGCTTGAGCGTCAGAGCGACGACGGCGAGCCGTCCGGCACCGGGGGCAAGCCCGTGCTGGACGTTCTCGCGGGAATGGGCTTGGTGAACGTCTGCGCAAATGTTACGCGGTATTTCGGCGGAACCCTGCTTGGTACGGGCGGGCTTGCGCGGGCGTATCCGTCCGCGGCAAGGGTCGCGCTGGCACAGGCCGAAATATCCGAGTATCGCCGCCTGCTGCCGATGCGCCTTAGTTTACCCTACGGTGTGTATGATAAGTTCATGCACACCGCCGGCTTGCACACGGGGAGCTATGTGGTGCGCGGCGCGGACTTTGGTGAAGATGTTGCCCTGGAGATAGTCTGCGCGGAGGATCAGGCGGAGATGTTCCGTAGCCTTACCGCAAGCATAGCCCGCGGCGCGCACATATCCCAGGGGGAGGCGTACTACGGAGTATTAGGGCGTGTTTGAAAACCCGCTTCCGGCGGATTTTCAAACACGCCCTAGTGTAATTTTACGCAGATGTTCATATTGTCGGCCAACGGCGAATAGGTATTAGGAACCGGATTATACCGAGGTACGTTATGGCCGACAATATTGCGTTTGGCTTCCTGAGTGTAGGTTTGCCTGATGATCTCACGGTGTTTATCGTTTCGGGTCTGCCGTTTATGGGGCTTCGTTCGGGAGTGCTGATATCGGCGTTTATGGGGTTCGGCGTGCTGCGAACTCTGTTGGTGTGTCTGGCCGGGAGTCTGGCGTCCATGCCTGTGGCTCTGACGCTTTGGCGCAGACTGATCTACGGCATGGAGCGCAGACGCGGAGCATCCCACGTCATACGACGTTTGAAACGCGCCGTGATCCTGCGGAACAGCTATGTGCGTGAGAAGGTTCTTTTCGCGCTCTTTGTGCTTGCCGCCCTGCCGCTTCCCTTCACGGGGGTGTGGGCAAGCAGCCTTGCCGCGGCCGTTTTAGGGCTGGACACAAGGCTGTCGCTGATGGCCATTGCCGCGGGAACCTTTGTCTGCGCGGTGCTGATGATCCTGCTGTCCTGGGTCTTCCCGGCGTTGTTTTGGTAGACTTGATGAACAAGGGCTGTATCGCGAGTTTTCGCCGATACAGCCCTTTTCGTTAAAGTTTGGTGTTGGCGATCAGAGCGGTTAGGGTGTCGGCGGTGCTTGCCAGTTCTTGCGAGGATGCGGCGGACTCTTCGATTATGGCGGAGTTGCTCTGCACCACGTCTGAAATTTGGGCGATGCTGTCGTCCAGCCGGACTATCAAGCCTTGCTGAATTTTGGCGGAGGAGGCGAAGTCGTCTATTATTTTCGATACGCTTTCGATGTCCGCTACGATCTTCGACAGAGAGCCGGCGGTTTCTCCCGCCATGCTTGTGCCCACGGCCACTTTCCGGATGGAGTCCTGTATAAGCTCGTTGGTCTCCTTGGCCGCGGTGGATGAACGCGCCGCCAAGTTCCTGACCTCTTCGGCGACAACCGCAAAGCCCTTCCCGTGTTCCCCCGCTCTTGCGGCTTCAACCGCGGCGTTTAGGGCAAGAAGGTTTGTCTGGAACGAGATGCTCTCGATGGTCTGGATGATCTTTGAAATGTTCTGGGAAGATGCCTTGATGCCGTCCATTGACGAGAGCATCATCTTCATCTTGTCGTTGCCCTCTATGGCGTGGTGCCGTGCCTGGTTCGACAACCCGGTGGCGTTGACCATGCTTTCAACGTCCGACTTGATCATGTCGTTCACCTGTGTGATGCCGTCGTTCAGAAGCTGAACATAGTCAACTTGCTTGACCACACCTTGCGACAGAACTTGATTGCTTTGCGCGAAGTTCCTGGCCTCGCCTGTGAGCTGTTCGCTGACTGCGCCCAGGTTGTTTGTTATGTGGCTCATAGCGTCGCCCAGCTTCTTGGACAAGGAGCTGATCTCCGTGACGTCCTGCACAACCTCGACATAACCGATGGTCTTGCCGCCTGTGTCCTTCAACGACGCCGCGTTCACGCTGAAGTCCATGCCGGCCTGGGAGAAGTTGGTCTTGGTTATGCCGCGCTTGAAGCACTCTATGCCGCAGCTGCTTGTTCCGCAAATGGCCGCGCCCCAGTTGCTGCAGCTCTGCCCCACTATCTCCTCGCGCTTCTTGCTAAGCGCGGTTTCCGTGGCCTTGTTGATAAATGTCCATTTTAGGTCGGTGTCTGTGACGGAGATCGGGAACGGAACGGCATCCAGGATGCTCTTGTACCAAAACGCCTGCTCTTCCGCCTTACGGGACGCGTCTACCAAGTCTGTGATATCCCGCACGGCCTCCAAGTGCCCGACCATCTCCCCGTCCTCGCCAAGGAGTTTATGTACCGAAACGGAGAAGTCCCGCCCCATCTGTGTAAAGTTGCTGTGATATACGCCCTTGCGCAGCAGAGCCACGCCGCACCGGTCCGTGCCGCAAATGCTCGCGCCCCACTTGCTGCAATGCTGCCCCATAACGTCCGCGCGCCGCAGACCCAGCATGTCCTCCACAACCTTGTTAATAAACGTCCAGCGCATGTCCTTGTCGGTAACGGAGATGGGCGTGGGGAGCGCGTCCAGGATCGAAGTAAGCCAGAACACTTCCCTTGCGTGGGCTTCCTTCAGTTTCTCAACCTCCAGCGGGTCGATACCCGCGGGAAGGGGTTGGCTTTCTTTGTTGGCAATGTCAGTCAGCTTCCTCTGCTGCCGGATGTTCAAACTTGCCGAAATCATCAGTGCGATAAGTAGAACTGCTGCTGCAACATATAGCCACATTGTGAATCCCCCTTATGAATTATCATTGGCGAAATCCCTGTAGAGCAGGCTGGGCTGGATGCCTTGGTTGTGCTGGTACTTGTCGGAGCTGTACTCGATGTAGTTGCCTTCGATTGTGTGGTAGTAGATCTGGCACATTTCAACGCCGGCGTATACGCGGATGGGGTGGATGCAGTGGATCTCCAGCGTCCAGAACCCGCTGAAGCCAACGTCGCCGAAGCCGGCCGTTACGTGGACGAACAGGCCGAGGCGGCCTACGGAGGAACGCCCCTCCAGCATCGGCACAAGGTTGCGCGTTTGGGTATACTCGACGGTGCGGCCGAGGTAGAGTGTGCCGGGTTGCAGGAGCAGGCCTTCCGCGGGGATGCTGATCTTGCGCGTGGCGTTGGGCGTTTTCATGTCGAGTTCGTTGTTCTCGTAGACGAGAAGTTCGTCGGCCAGGCGCAGGTTGTAGCTGTTTGGCCCAAGGGCGCGCTCGTTATACGGCTCGATAACGATGTCCTTGCCAAGACGCGCCGCTATCTCCAAGCCCGATAGAATCATGCTGCATCAACTCCTTAGTGAACACATGCTATTGCAATAAGTGCCGCTTGTGCCTGTTCAGCAGCTTGGCCAAGGGTATGCCAAGCACCGCCATCAGCACGATCTGCGTAGCGTTGCCGGGAATGTGCGTCACGGGGATAACCCAGTTGCTTAGGATCAACGCGCCCGCTACGTATGACGCGGGGATGAACCAGATGCCGGCCGCGGCGACGGCAAGGATGTTCAGCTTCATGCTCTCGCCGTTTTTCCCGCCCAAGTGGGCGATGGTGCCGATCATGTAGCCCATTACAAAGCGGATCACAAACGTGTAGGGCGCCCAGACGACCCATTCCGTGGTGAGGTTAAACAGTGCCATCCCCACCGAACCCGTAACAGCCCCCATGCGCTTGCCGAACACAACCGAGATGACAAACAGCGCGACACTGCCAAGATGCACCAGCCCGCCGTCCGGGGCAAGCGGCACGCGGAAGTATGTCGCGATATACACAATGGCGATCAGCAATGAGGAGAGAACCAGGCTTCGTACCTTGGACATGTTAACACTAGCTTTCTTAGTTAGAGTGATGTTGCTATATATTGGCTATTATACCATAGTGCGACTTATTTCGCAATAATTCTCTTCAAATACATTCCGGTGTGCGAATCTTTGTTGTTTGCGACTTCGCGCGGGGTGCCGCGGGCGATAACTTGGCCGCCGCGGTCGCCGCCTTCCGGCCCCAGATCCACGATATAGTCCGCCGTCTTGATAACGTCCAGGTTATGCTCGATGACGACCACGGTGTTGCCGCTGTCGGCAAGGCGTTGCAGGATATGGGTTAAGCGGTGTACGTCGGCGGCGTGCAGGCCTGTTGTGGGTTCGTCCAGCACGTAGATCGTCTTGCCCGTCATGCGGCGCGAAAGCTCGGTGGCCAGCTTGACGCGCTGTGCCTCTCCGCCGGAGAGGGTGGTGGAGGCTTGGCCAAGCTTAACATACGTCAGCCCTACGTCGCAGATTGTGCGCAGCTTCTCGTGCAGGCGCGGCAGGTTCTCGAAGAAGGTGAGAGCCTCCTCGATTGTCATGTCGAGAACGTCGGCGATGTTCTTGCCCTTGTAGCGCACTTCCAGCGTCTCGCGGTTGTATCGCTTGCCAGCGCAGACTTCGCACGGCACATAGATATCGGGCAGGAAGTGCATGGCTATCTTGATGATACCGTCGCCGGAGCAGGCTTCGCACCGGCCGCCCTTTACGTTAAAGCTGAACCGCCCCTTGGCATAACCCCGCAGCTTGGCCTCGGGGGTTGCGGCGAAGATGTCGCGCACAAGGTCGAACAGGCCGGTGTAGGTGGCCGGGTTGGAGCGTGGCGTGCGGCCTATGGGCGATTGGTCTATGTTGATGATCTTGTCGAGAAACTCCAGCCCTTCGATGGCGGTGTGCTTGCCGGGGCGCAGCTTCGCACGGTTAAGGTCCCGCGCCAGAGACTTGTAGAGGATCTCGTTAACCAAGGACGACTTCCCGGAGCCGGACACCCCCGTGACACAGCTGATAAGCCCCAGGGGCAGGCTCACGTCGATGTTCTGGAGGTTGTTCTCGGCGCAGCCCGTGAGTTTCAGCCACTTGCCGTTCGGCTCGCGCGTCTGCGCGGGCACTTCGATGCGCTGCTTGCCGCTTAGGTAGGCGCCGGTCACGGATTCCTTGCACTTCATGATATCCCGCGGCTTGCCGGAGAACACAACCCGGCCGCCCTGGCTTCCCGCAAGCGGGCCGATGTCGATGATGTGATCCGCCGCCAGCATCGTGTCCTCGTCGTGTTCCACCACGATGAGGGTGTTGCCGATGTCGCGCAGGTGTTCCAGCGTTTTCAGGAGCTTGTCGTTGTCGCGCTGGTGCAGGCCGATGGAGGGTTCGTCCAGAATGTAGACCACGCCCACAAGGCCGGAGCCGATCTGCGTCGCAAGGCGTATGCGCTGGGACTCTCCGCCGCTTAGGGTGCTTGCGTTGCGCGAAAGGCTGAGATAATCAAGCCCTACGTCCACCAGGAAGCCCGTGCGCGCGTGTATCTCTCTCAGGATAGGCTCCGCGATCATCCGCTTTGTGTCGCCCAGATCCAGCTCGCGGAAGAAGGTGTTCAGCTTGCCCACGGCGCGGTCGGTCAGCTCGGAGATGTTTATGCCGCCGACTGTCACGGCCAGCACCTCCGGGCGCAGACGCTTGCCCGCGCACATGGGGCATGTGATGCCCGTCATCAACGCTTCGTACTCCCCGCGCATAAACTCCGACTGTGTGTCCTTGTAGCGGCGTTCAAGGCTGTTCATGATGCCCTCGAACTGATAGCTGTAGGTGCGCGTGTCGCCCTGCTGGTTCACAAACTCCACGCTCACCTTGCCTTCGTCTCCGTTCATCAGCATGTGCCGGATGCCGTCCGGCAAGCTTGCATAGGGCGCGTCCATGTCGAAATTATGCTTGTGCGCCAGAGACTTAAACAGAGCGTATGTGTGCGAATTCTCGTTGCCGGAGCTGAACCAGCCGGGAACCTTCACCGCGCCCTGCGCAAGGCTCATCTGCTTGTTCGGTACCACAAGCTCTTCGTCGAAGATCATCTTGATGCCCAGGCCGAAGCACTCCGGACACGCGCCGGACGGGTTGTTGAAGCTGAACATGCGCGGCTCCACATCCTGCATGGACACGCCGCAGTCCGCACAGGCGAAGTTCTGGCTGAACATCAGCTCTTCGCCGTCCTCCACACTCACAAGCAGTATGCCGCCCGAAAGCGTCATAGCCGCCTCGCAGGAGCCTGTGAGCCGCGGCGTTATGTCGTTCTTCACCACAAGCCTGTCGATTACGATCTCGATATCGTGCTTCTTGTTCTTCTCCGGCTTTATCTCATCTGAAAGTTCGTGGGTGATGCCGTCTATACGCACGCGCACATAGCCGCTTCGGCGTGCGTCCTCCAGCAGCTTTGTGTGTTCGCCCTTGCGCCCATGCACCACGGGGGCCAGCAGGGATATGCGGCTGCGCTCCGGCAAGGCCAAGATTTTGTCCACTATCTGGTCTATCGTCTGCTTCTCGATCACCTTGCCGCACTTGTGGCAGTGCGGCACGCCCACGCGGGCGTAGAGCAGGCGCAGATAGTCATAGATCTCCGTGACGGTGCCTACGGTGGAGCGCGGGTTGTGGTTGGTGGTCTTTTGGTCGATGGAGATGGCGGGCGAAAGACCTTCGATGCTGTCCACGTCGGGCTTGTCCATCTGGCCGAGGAATTGCCGCGCATAGCTGGACAAAGACTCTACATACCGCCTCTGCCCTTCCGCGTAAATCGTCTCAAACGCCAGGCTGGACTTCCCCGACCCGGACACCCCCGTGAACACCACCATCTTGTCGCGCGGTATCTCCACATCTATATTTTTAAGATTATGCTCTCTCGCGCCCTTTATAACAATTTTCTGCGACATAAAAATCCTTTCCTGATACATTAGTTCCCCAGATATGATTGTACAACTATCCGCGCAAAAGTCAACATCTTTCGTGTATGCAAGTTTGTATGGGCTTGAAAGTTGCGGCGCGGGGTGGTATAATGCGGGCATGATAAATATGGAGGACAGTTATGACATTGTGATAGTGGGCGCGGGCCATGCCGGGTGTGAGGCGGCCTTGGCGTGCGCGCGGCTCGGCCGGCGCGTGGCGGTGTTCGCGCTTAGCCTGGACTGCGTTGCGCTTATGCCGTGCAACCCGTCTATCGGGGGGACGTCCAAGGGGCATCTTGTGCGCGAGATAGACGCGCTGGGCGGCGAGATGGCGCGGGTAATTGACAGGACATACATTCAGTCCCGGATGCTGAACCTGGCCAAGGGGCCGGCGGTGTATTCCCTGCGCGCACAGGCCGACAAGTACAGGTACAGCGAGCTGATGAAGCGCACTCTGGAGGCGCACCCGAATGTGAGCCTGATGCAGGCGGAGATCGTGGACGTGCTGTTGGAGGGCGGCGCGGCGGCCGGCGTGGTCACGGAATACGGGCGGGTTGTGCGCGCGCGGGGTGTGGTGCTTGCTGTTGGCACCTACTTGAGATCGCGCTGTCTTGTGGGCGATGTTGTGTCGGAGACGGGGCCGAACGGCCTGCGTAATTCGGCGCGGCTGGCGCGAAGGCTTGCGGAGATGGGCGTTGTTATGCGGCGGTTTAAGACAGGCACGCCGGCGCGGGTTAACGCGAACACGCTGGACTTCTCGAAGATGGAGGTGCAGCACGGGGACGAGCCGCCCACGCCCTACAGCTTCGGCACGGACAAACGCGGATTTGCGCGGGAGCAGGTTCCATGCTGGCTGACGTATACGAGCGAGGCAACCCACGAGATCATCCGCGCGAACCTCCACCGTTCGCCGATGTACTCCGGGGTGATAGAAGGCACCGGCACGCGCTACTGCCCGTCGATAGAGGACAAGGTAGTGCGCTTCGCAGACAAGCAGAGGCACCAGCTTTTTATCGAGCCGGAGGGCGAAGGCACCTGCGAGATGTATGTCGCGGGGATGTCAACATCACTGCCGGAGGACGTGCAGACCGCCATGTACCGCACGGTGCCAGGGCTTGAGAACTGCCTGATAATGCGCCCCGGCTACGCCATAGAGTACGACTGTTTAGACCCCGCGCAGCTGGAGCTTAGCCTGGCATTCAAGGCCGTGCCGGGTCTGTTCGTTGCGGGGCAGTTTAACGGCAGTTCGGGGTACGAAGAGGCCGCCGCCCAAGGGCTGATGGCCGGCATCAACGCCGCGTTGTACGCTGCGGGCAAGCCGCCCGTGATCCTGCGCCGAAGCGACGCGTACATAGGCGTGCTGATAGACGACCTATGCACCAAGGGCACCAACGAGCCGTACCGCATGATGACGTCCCGCGCGGAATACCGGCTCCTGCTTAGGCAGGACAACGCCGACCTTCGCCTGAGCCGCATCGGCCACGGCGTCGGCCTTGTCAGCGACGAGGTTATGCGGGGCGTGGAGGACAAACGCCGCGCCGTCGAGAGCGAGACCGCGCGTATCGAAGCCCTGACCGTCGCGCCGTCGCCGCGGCTGGACGAGTTTTTGCGCGGCCGCCAAAGCTCGGCGGTGACGACGGGTGTGAAGCTTGCGGATCTTGTGCGGCGGCCGGAGCTGACCTATGACGCTCTGGCGGAATTCGACAGCGCACGGCCGGAGCTTGACGACGACGTGCGCGAACAGGTTAACATCTGTTGCAAGTACGACGGTTATATACGCCGGCAGATGTCGCAGGTGGCGGAGTCTCTGCGGCTGGAGAGCCTGGCCATTCCCGCGGACACGGACTACAGCGGGCTGCACGGCCTGCGTATAGAGGCGCGGCAGAAGCTTGCCGCCATACGCCCGCAGAACGTGGGGCAAGCGTCGCGCGTCAGCGGCGTTTCGCCCGCGGATATTTCCGTGCTGTTGATTCACCTAAAGTATAGAACGTAGGGCATGTGCCGGCATATACTGTATTACGAACATCTCCCCTACATATCCCGCTCTGCGGGGTAAGTTTGCCGTGTTATATTTGGCAGGCTCTATTGTAATGGGGGGATTGGCTTGAAGTATGCGGCGGTAATACCTATAGATAGCGGGCGGAGTGTGTACCGGCATGTGCGCGGGGGCGCGTGGCCGTGTGCGGACAGGGTTGTTACGAAGGTGGGGCGCGGAGGGTTTGGCGCGGGCGCGGTTCGGCGGCACCCCTTTGTGGCCGTTGCCGACGACAGAGCAACGGCGCGGTCGTTTATGGACGCGCTGACGAGCTGTAGGCTGGACGCGGCGCAGGGACTGGTCAGCAAGAGCTTTGCCGGAAGCGTTGACGTTTACGAGCTTGCGGCGGCCTTCGAAGGCTCCGCCGCGTGTAAGATGATAGACGCCGGGCTGGTGAGCTGCCCGCGAAACTGCAAGGTGAAGTCTGTAATGGTTATGGACAGTAGCAGCGCGTTGTGTGCGGTACTGCATCTGCACATGCTGCGGGAGCCGGACAGCGTGAGCAACTGGAAGATATATTCCGTGGAGAGGGAGAGTTAGCATACACTCGAATGAGGATACGCGCGGGCTGCTGCGGGAGGCCGCGTTGGGGCTGGGCGCAAAGCTTGACGCACAGCAGCTGGATAGGTTTGACACATACATGAACATGCTGCTGGACTGGCGCGAGAGGTTCAACCTCACCGCGATATCGGATCCGCAGGAGGTCGCGCTGAAACACTTTGCCGACAGTTTAAGCCTTGTGCCGTACATCGGCGGCGTGCAGAGTGCCGTGGATGTCGGCACGGGCGCGGGTTTCCCGGGTTTACCGCTGAAGATCGCCGTGCCGGAGCTGGAGATAACTCTGCTGGACGCGGTGAACAAGAGGGTGGGCTTTTTGAACGCCGTGATCGAAGCCTTGGAACTTACGGGCATACGCGCCGTGCATATACGCGCGGAGGACGCGGCGCGAACGGCCGAACACAGGGAGGCCTACGACCTTGCCGTGTCCCGCGCGGTGGCCGCCCTGCCCGTGCTTGCGGAATACGCTCTGCCGCTTGTGCGCCCCGGCGGCAAGTTTATCGCCATGAAGGGGCCGGATGTGCGGGAGGAAGAGCGGAGCGCACAGGCCGCCGTGTTGGCCTTGGGCGGCGGAAACTCATCCGTCATTTCCGTGGAAATTCCGCGTGCGGGTATTGTCCGCAGCTTGATAATCATTAGCAAATTATCGCACACCGCGCCACGCTTTCCCAGGAAGGCATCGCAGATCGCAAAAAGGCCCATCGTATGATGCGCCTTTTTAATATTGTTTGCCGGAAGCCAAGTATTTGAAATGTTCCGGCAGGAAGGGCTTGTCCGGAAATATATGGTATAGTTGATTGAGTTGAAAACGGTCTTGCATTTGCGAGGATTTTTGACGCAAGGCTAGGGCGTGTTTGAAAACCCCATTTCGGCGCATTTTCGGCAAATTTTCCGCCGTGCGTCGTCAGCTCCTCCTAGCGAACCACAAGGGTTCGCGTCGTCGTCGCTTCCTAGC
>WRAA01000040.1 GCA_009780445.1 Defluviitaleaceae bacterium | reverse complement strand
TGAACGTTTCAGCCGTTAAGGAGTATATACCTAATCTTCTTCGAGAAGTCCTTCATCGGTGAGATGCCCGCCGAAGGTTTCTGTGATGATCTGCACGGTGTCGATGCTGCGGAAGTTGACCGACGGGGAGATTATGGCATAAAGAAACAGCCCGCCGATGTCTGTGCGGACTTCCTGCACGGTGCCTACGGAGATGCCGGGGGGGAAGATGTCGCCAAGGTTGGAGGTGACAAGCTCGTCCCCGATGGTGATCTGCGCGCCGAGGTCTATGTAGTCCATACGCACCAGGCCATAGGGCATAAGCCTGATATCGCCGCGGATAATTCCGTATTCGCCCGTGCGGATGGACCGCACGCTCACCGCCGAAGCTTCGTCAATGTTCAGGAAGGACACCACGCGGGCATAGTTGTTTCCGGAGAGTATCACGCGGCCCACAAGGCCGCCCTGCGCCAGCACGGGCATGTTGCGCTCTACGCCGTGGTTTGTGCCGCGGTCTATGGTGAAGGCGTCGAACCAGTTGTTGGACACTGCGGCGACGACACGCGCCGCGGTCATGGGGTGCCGGGCATAGCGGTTTTGCATGGCCAGCAGTTCGGCCAGACCCTCCGCTTCGTCCGCCAGAAGGCGCAGGCGGGTGTTCTCGGCCACAGCCTCGGCCAGCATGGAGCGCAGATGCTCGTTTTCTTCGTAAAGCTCGCCCACGTTCTGCAAGTATGCCGGAAGGCCGAACAGCCAGTCCGCAAAGTTGTTGAACGAACGCTGGGCCGGCACCAAGGCCTCGCCCACGGTGGAGTCAAGAAAGTTGGGGCGCATACGGTAGCCCGACGTAATGATCGCAATGATCAGCAGGAACACCGCCGCCACAACAACAAACACGGTCTTGTTTCTGCGAAAAAATTCCAAGGCCTACTCCCCTTATGGCAGTCAGTGCATACGCCTTTGCGATATCAGCACGTTCTTGAGTATCGAGATGTTTTCCAGCACAAGGCCGGTGCCGCGGGCTACGCAGTTCAGCGGTTCGTGGGCGACAAGCACGGGCATACCCGTTTCGTGGGAGATCAGCTGGTCCAGGCCAGAGAGCAGAGCCCCGCCGCCCGCCAGCATGATGCCGGCCTCCATCACGTCGGAGGCAAGCTCCGGCGGCGTGCGTTCCAGAGTTAGTTTTATTGCGTCCAGAATCTGGGAGATAGGTTCGGCAATGGCTTCGTTAACCTCGGGCGCGGAGATGGTGATGGTTTTCGGCAGGCCGCTCAGAAGGTCGCGCCCGCGCACTTCCATCATCGCGGAAGGGTCGGCGTTAAAGACTGTGCCTATGCGCAGCTTTATCTCTTCGGCCGTGCGTTCGCCGATAGCCAGGTTGAACTCGCGCTTGACATAATTTACGATATGCTCGTCCAGCTCGTCGCCGGCCACGCGCAGAGACTTGCTGGTGACGATGCCGCCCAGGGAGATCACCGCAACTTCGCTCGTGCCGCCGCCGATGTCCACGATCATCGAACCCTGCGGCTCTTCGACGGGAAGCCCCGCGCCTATGGCGGCGGCCATTGGTTCTTCTATCAGGAAGGTGTCGCGTTCGCGCGCGCCGGCGGTGATGGTGGCTTCGATTACGGCGCGCTTCTCAACTTCCGTCACGCCGGACGGCACGCACACCAGCACCCGCGGGCGCGACGAAAACAGGCCGCGCCTGTATGCCTTGCGTATGAAGTAGCGCAGCATGGCCTGGGTCGTCTCGAAATCGGCGATTACGCCGTCCTTCATGGGGCGGATCGCCACTATCGAGCCCGGGGTGCGGCCGATCATCTGCTTTGCTTCGTCCCCCACGGCCAGAACCTCCTTGTTGCGCGTGTTGACCGCAACCACCGAGGGTTCGTTCACCACGATGCCCTTGTTGCGCATAAACACAAGCACGTTGGCCGTGCCCAGGTCTATCCCGAGATCCGTTGAAAAAAATGGCATTGTATGCTCCTTCGTAGTCCAAGGGCTTGTTGACCCCTTTTTCGTTATAGCTGTTCCGGTTGAAAACCGTCCCATCAGGCGCGGGATTTTTTGCGTAGGGCTAGGAAACGACAACGACGCGTGCCCATTAGGCACGCTAGACGGAGTTGACAACGCCATACGTGAAAAAGACAAGCCTGATGGGATGGTTTTCAACCGGAACAGCTATAGTATCAGTCATTCAAAGTATTGACCGTTTAGCGTCAATTAAGACTACATCTCCATTATAGAATATTTAGCCGGCATTTTCAAGCAAAAAAACGCCGCCCTCACAGCTATCTGATTATAATTGATTGACAAAATGTTGTTTTGGCGGTAAAATTGGTACAACAATATTTAGAGGGGTAATCTATGAGTCTTAGCGTACACGGCTTGTACACTCAAATACTTTCGGAGATACGGGCGACGCTTGACGCGACGCTTGTGCGCCAGCCGCGCAACATACGGCGCGTGGCGTCAGGCAGGGCTGACGAGGGCGCGGCACAGCCCGCGGCCGAAGCAAGCGGCCAGACAAGCTTCGACAGGCTGCTGCAAGATTTTTCAAGCCTTAGCGCAAGCGGCGAGCATGGGCGGCTTATTAACGACACAATACTGGAGGCCGCCAGACAGTACAACATAGACCCCAACCTTGTACGCGCCGTAATCCGCACGGAGAGCAACTTCAACCCTTCGGCGGTGTCGCGGGCGGGTGCGATGGGGCTTATGCAGCTTATGCCGGCCACGGCGCGTTCCCTTGGCGTGACGGAGCCGTTCGACATCACGCAGAACATATTCGGCGGAACGCGCTACCTTCGCCGTATGCTGGACCGCTTCGACGGAGACTACGAGCTTGCCCTGGCCGCGTACAACGCCGGCGCGGGTGCCGTTACACGCCACGGCGGCATACCGCCGTTCCAAGAGACGATGAACTACGTGCCGCGCGTGTTGGGCTTCCGCGAGCAGTTTACGCAGGAGGCATCCCAAATGGCGCAGGCCGCCGCAAACTACAGCAACAGGTGATAACATATGGTATGGGACAATAACGACAGGCAACGGATATACAGCGGTATGCAGCCTTCGGGCGTTGTGCATCTCGGCAATTATCTGGGCGCACTCACAAACTGGGTGCATCTGCAAGACGACTATAACTGCATCTACTGCATCGTAGACCTGCACGCTCTTACGGTGCGCAGCGACGGCGCGCAGTTTCGCCGCAAGTGCCGCGAGCTGTTCGCGATGATCATGGCCGTGGGCGTGGACCCCGCGCGGTCTGTGCTGTACGTGCAGTCCCAAGTGGCCGAACATTCGGAGCTGGCGTGGATATTCAACTGCTATACCTATATGGGCGAGCTGGGCCGCATGACGCAGTACAAGGAGAAGTCCCAGAAGCACGAGGACAACATCAACGCCGGCCTCTTCACTTACCCCGTGCTGCAAGCCGCGGACATACTGCTCTACAAGACCAACTACGTACCCATCGGCGAAGATCAGAGGCAGCACCTGGAGCTTTCGCGCGATCTTGCCGAGCGTTTTAACAAGGTCTACGGCGAAGTCTTTGCCGTTCCCGACATCCTTGTGCCCAAGGTTGGCGCGCGCATCAAGAGCCTGCAAGAGCCTGAGAAGAAGATGTCGAAATCGGACACATCGGGCGACGGGGCAATCATCTACCTCACGGACAGCCCCGCGGCCATCCGCTCGAAGATCAAGAAGGCCGTGACGGATTCCGACGCCCGTGTCGCGCACAGCCCGGACAAGCCGGGGGTCAGCAATCTGCTGGATATCTATGCCGGCGTGAAGCGGATCACCATCGAGAACGCTCTGTCCGAAATCGGGCAATGCTCCTACGGCGCGCTGAAGGAAGCCGTGGCCGACGCCGTGGCCGCCGAGCTTGAGCCGATAACCCAACGCTATAACGACATCCTGGCCGACAAGGCCGCCATGGAAGATACAATGCACTCAAACGCCGCGCGCGCCAAGACAATAGCCGCCGCAACCATGAGGCAAGTACGCAAAAAATTGGGACTGCTCTAGCACTTGTGCCACAGCATTCCCTAACATAAAAGGAGGACAACTATGAACGTGAAAAACTGCCCAAGCTGCGGAAGGATGTTTGTGCCGACTTCATCATCCAAGGTATGCGACCCTTGCAAGCATTCGGATGAAGCCGGTTTCAACTCCATAAAGGAATTTATCGAGGAGTATCCCAACTCCACCATGGGCGAGGTCTCGAACGCAACCGGCGTATCTATCAAGAAGATACTGAACTATGTGCGCGAAGGCCGTCTTGTGGCCACAGAAACTATGATGACGGAGATAGGCTGCAAGAGCTGCGGCCAGCCCGTAAAGACCGGCAACTTCTGCGAAGACTGCGCCCTGAAGATGAACAAGGATATCCAGGGGCTGTACAGAGAGGACGAGAAGCCGGAGGTCAAGATGACCGGCATAAAAATGAACACACAGAATAGGCTGTAATAATACTATGATGCATCTTGCATCAAACCCTAAGGAGCTGGTCATTGTGTCTAGAAAATATCCCGCTGAGCCGTTTAGAATCAAATCTATTGAATATGTGAAAATGAATACGCGCGAAGAGCGCGAGGCTTTAATGAAAGAAGCCGGTTACAACACCTTCCTGCTTAACTCAAAAGATGTGTATATCGACCTGCTGACAGACTCAGGCACCAACGCCATGAGCGACAGGCAATGGGCGGGCATCATGATGGGTGACGAAGCTTATGCCGGCAGTGTCAACTGGCATCACTTGGAAGCTACCGTCAAGGAATTGTTCGGTTTCAAGTATGTTGTTCCGACACATCAGGGGCGCGGAGCTGAAAATTTGCTAAGCACAATGGCTATCAAACCTGGCCAGTTTGTTCCCGGCAATATGTACTTCACCACAACGCGCTACCACCAAGAGGCCAACGGCGGCATATTCAAGGATATTGTAATCGACGAGGCGCATGACTCCACCATTGATCTCCCGTTTAAGGGCAATGTGGATCTTCGCAAGCTTCAATCCATAATCGACGAACACGGCGCGGACAAAATTGCCTACATATGTGTCGCGGTGACTGTCAACCTTGCCGGAGGCCAGCCCGTGTCCATGCAGAATCTGCGCGAGACTTACGCACTGTGCCAACAGCACGGTATAAAGGTCTTTATGGACGCTACGCGTTGCATAGAAAACGCCTTCTTCATCAAGGAACGCGAAAAGGGCTATGAGAACAAGACCATAAAGGAAATCGTGCTGGAAGAATTCAGCTATTCCGATGGCTGTACAATGTCCGGCAAGAAGGACTGCCTGACAAATATCGGCGGCTTCCTCTGCCTTAATGACGAGGAACTGTTCACACAGGCCAAGGAGCTTGTGGTTGTGTTTGAAGGTATGCCGTCGTATGGCGGAATGACCGGGCGTGACATGGAGGCGATGGCTCTCGGCCTCAAGGAAGCCATCGAATACGAGTATATCGAACACCGCATCAAGCAGGTGCGTTACCTGGGCGACAGGCTTGTGGAAGCCGGAGTTCCGATTGTACTGCCTGTGGGCGGGCACGGTGTGTTCCTGGACGCACGGCTCTTCTGCCCTCACATACCGCAGGAACAGTTTCCCGCGCAGGCTCTGGCTGCCCAGATCTATATCGAGTCCGGCGTGCGCAGCATGGAACGCGGCATAGTGTCCGGGGGAAGGGATAAGGTAACCGGCAAGGATCACGCGCCCAAGCTCGAAACTGTGCGCCTTACCATCCCGCGCAGAGTATACACCTACGCCCACATGGACGTAGTGGCTGACGCTGTTATCGATCTGTACAAGAACCGTGACAAAATCAAGGGTCTCAAATGGGTCTACGAACCAAAGCAGCTGCGCTTCTTCACAGGGCGTTTCGAGCAAATATAAGAAGATGTTAGAACTATGAAAAGGGGGTAAATCATGGCGTCTACACATGCCGGCGGTCCGAGGAGTCCGCTATACTATGTCCACGTGGCCATAGGTGTTTTCATGATGTTTGTTTTCGGAAATCTGTTCGAGCCGGCTTATCCGCTTACAGAAGTTGGTATGCAGATAATCGGTGTGTTCCTGGGCGTTATATGGTTGTGGTGCTTTGTCGGCTTCCTGTGGCCCAGCCTGCTGTCGCTTGTGGCCTTCGGCCTGACGGACTTTGCGGGCTTTGCGCAAGTTATGACGATGTCCTTCGGGAACAATGTTGTGGTGCTGCTGCTGTTCTCGATGATCCTCTTCGGCTCGCCCCAGCACGTTGGCGCGACGCGGTACATAACCAGGTACTTCCTCACCCGGAAAGTGTTCAACAACAGGCCCATCGTATTCGCCTTCGTATTCTTCTTCGCGACATACGCGCTGTCGGTGGCCGTGAACGTTACGCCGTCACTGATACTTATGTGGACAGTGCTGTACGGCGTGCTAAACGAGCTGGGCTACAAGAAGGGCGAACGCTTTACGTCGCTGATGCTTGTCGGCACGTTCCTGGGTTCGGTCTCCGGCCAGGCCTCACTGCCGTTTACCGGCTCCACCCTTGCGATCCTAAGCGTGTTCAACACTGCCGCCGAAACGGCAATGCCCGTTCCGCAATACATGTTCCTGGGCTTTACGTACACGGTGGTCGGGCTGGTGTCCTTCTGCCTGTTTATGAAGCTCATTCTAAAGCCGGAGGAACTCACCAAGGTCGCCCACGTTAATACCGAGATGTTCGAGAGAGACCCCCTGCCGCCCATGAGCAAGCTGCAGAAGGCCAACTTCTTCGGTATGCTGGCCTTTGTGTTCCTGATGCTCCTGCCATGGTTCCTGCCGTCCGGCTTTGTGCTGACAGGCCTGCTAAACGGCCTTGGCGCGACGGGTGTCGCCATCCTCCTTACGGGAATCATGTGCTTTATACAGGTTGACGGCAAGCCGGTTCTGGACTTCGAGGCTGTCGCGCCCAAGGCCATCAACTGGAACGTGTTCGTCATGGTCGCCGCGGCAATGGCCATCGCAAGCGCGCTGACAAACCCCGCCACAGGCGTGATGGACATGATGATCATTGTCTTTGAGCCTGTGCTGGGCGGGCATTCGCCCACATCCTACTTTGTCGTAATGCTGCTTGTCGGCATATTTGTGACCAGCTTTGCAAGCTCGCTGGTTATCGGCATGGCCCTTATGCCGGTGCTGGTGGCCTTCGGCATTGATGCCGGCGCGAACCTCTACGCCGTGGCCGCCACAACGACCCTCCTGCTGCACTACTCCATCATCCTTCCGTCCGCGTCGGTGTTCGCCGCCATGCTCTGGAGCAACTCCGAGTGGATCACGGGCAGGGAAGTGTTCCGCTACGGCGCAGTGGTGGTTGCTATCGCAGTCGCCGCCGCCCTAATCATCATCATGCCGCTGTCACTGCTGATCTTTTAGGCCGCTGACCGGTTATACCGACTAGGGCGGGTTTCCAAACACGCCCTAACAAACGGGGCTGTCCCGCTAATTCCTTAGCGAGACAGCCCCTTAATGTTGCTGTTATGCGGTTACAGCTTACCTTGCGGCACGTGGGAGATATTGTTTGAGTGGTCTCCGATGCGCTCCATGTTGATGATCAGATCCAGGAAGATTACGCCGGCATCCGGGTTGCAGTTGCCCTCTTTCAGGCGCGTTATGTGGGACGCTCGAAGCTCCTCCTCCTTTGCGTCGATCAAGGATTCAAGATCCTTTACCTGCGGCACAAGGCGTATGTCGTTGTTCTTGAGAGAGAGTATGGCTGTGTCGTATATCTGCGTCACAAGATCGTACATCGCGCGGATCTCCTCTACGGCGGCCTCCGAGAAGTGTATGTCCTCGTCTATCACGGCCTGGGCAAGCTCGGCGATGTTCTCCGCGTGGTCGCTCACGCGCTCTATGTCGTTGGCCGCGTGCAGAAGCCCCGTGTGGCGGATGGACAAATCGTCGGACATGCCGGTCTGCGAGACCTTGGCCAGGTAGTGCATGATGTCCTTTTCAAGGCCGTTCACGATGTCCTCCTGCGTGAGTATTGCCGTAATCTTCTTTGCGTCGCGCTCCAGCAGAGCGTCCACCGCCAGACGGATGTTCTGCCCGGCAAATTCCGCCATACGCAGAAGCTCCTGCTGTGCCTGGTTAATGGCCACGCCCGGCACGTTGATCATGCGCCAATCCAGATATATCGGCGCGGTTTCGGCGCGTGCATCCTCACCCGGGATCACACGCTCCAGGAAGGCCGCGAACTGCGCCACAAACGGCAGGAAGATTACGGTGTTGATGACGCTGAAGAGGGTGTGGGCGTTGGCAACTTGCCGCGGTACGTCGTTCTCCGGCGAGATCGCCAGTATCAGGCTTTCGTACTGCCCAAGGAAGATCAGGAAGATGATCACGCCGATAGCGTTAAACAGCACATGTGCCATTGCCGCGCGCCGCGCCGACAGCGTTCCGCCGATGGACGCAAGCACCGCCGTAAACGTCGTGCCGATGTTCGTGCCCAGCACCAGCGGTAGCGCCGCCTCGAAGGGTATCAGATCCTGCATTGTCATTGCGACGATAACGCCCGTGGCCGCCGTGGAACTCTGCACCAAGGCCGTGAACAACGCGCCGACAATCATGGCCAGCACACGGTTGTCGCTGAAGTAGAGCATCAGGTCGTGGAAGGCCGGGTTGTGCCGCAGCGGTACCATGGCTTGGCTCATAAGTGCCATGCCCAGCAGCAGCACACCCAGGGCAAAGGCCACAAAGCCCGATGTCTTGACGAACTTGTTCTTGGATATGAAGTATGCCGAAAAGCCGAAGGCCGCCAGGTACACCCACATATCCGTTATGCGAAACGCCACAAGCTGCGCCGTGAGTGTCGTGCCGATATTCGCGCCCATGATGACGGATATCGCCTGTTTCAGGTTCAGCATCGACGTATTTACGAAGCCGACGACCATCACCGTGATGAGGGTGGAGCTTTGCGTCACGATGGTCACAAGCGCACCCACGGCCACGCCCACAATAGGCACGGACGTAAGCGCGCGCATTACGGCCTGCGTTTTCTTGCCGGCCATCTTGGTCAGCCCTTCGCTCATAGACTTTATGCCGAAGATGAACAATGCCAGCCCGCCGAGCAGACCAAAAACTATTTCGCTCAAAGGATAGTTCCCTCCAGAAGGTTAGTCGGCCGTCTTTATCTCTGTCGGCCTCCATTGCCTGTCAATATTATAACACATTGCCCTGGCTGTCAATTCGCTAATTGCACATAATACTGTTCTCAATCTAATCAAATACTGAAAAATTTCACAGCGAAGCGGTTCGCGCATCTTCAAGCGCGAACTGAAATTTTTCAGTATCTCTTCGCCCTTGAGAACAGTAAAAAGAGCTTGTCCGGGCGGCGCGGCTATGCTATAATTCGACTGACAGTTCCCAGAGGTAGAGCGACGCGGTGCTGGCATAGGGGCTGTAGCGTGCGGCATATCGCGCGAATCTGTCCCTGCCAAGCTCCTTGTGGCCGTAGAGGTTCATCATGCCGCGGCGTATGGCCAGATCGCCGTAGCTTATAACGTTTGGGCGTTGCAGTGAGAATATCAGGAGCATCTCCGCCGTCCACAGCCCCACGCCCTTTATGGCGGTCAGCCGGCGTATGACCTCGCCGTCGTCCGCCTTCGCTAAAGAGGCAAAGTCCACCGCGCCGGTTACGGCGGCTTCGGCGATGTTACATATGTAGCTTGCTTTGCGGGCGGACATCCCGCAGGATTTGATCTGCTCCGCGCCAAGCCGGTGCAGTCCCTCCGGCGTGATCTCGGCAAGGCCGCGCAAGCGTGTGCTTACGGTCGCGGCCGCCTTGGCGGATATCTGCTGGCCGATCACGCTGTCCACCAAGGCCTCGAATGTGTCGGGAGAGACCTCGCGCCGGATCAGGCCTAAACGGTCTATTGCCGCACCCAGCTTCTTGTCCTTGCGGCGCAGATGGTCAAGCTCTCTCTCGCCATACTCAAAGTATGTTACCGTACCGGACATATATCATCCTCCGAATTATGAGGTGCTTGCCACATGTTCCATATTATCGTGAACCCAACGGCCGGGAACGGGCGGGGGCTTGTGCGCGCGGCGCACCTGGCCGGCCTGTTCGAATCCGGCGGCGTAGAATACAGCCTCACGCAGACAAACGCGCCCCTCCACGCCCGCGACCTTGCGCGGCAGATCTGCGCCGGCGGCAGCCGCGGCATAATCGGCATCGGCGGCGACGGCACCATGCAGGAGATCGCCGCGGGCATAGCGGCGGCGTCGGAAGGCCGCGCGGAGATATCCACACCGCTTGCCGTGTTCCCCGGAGGAAGCGGCAACGACTTTGTACTGACCGCAGAAGGTATCCACGCCGCGCGAACCTACGGCACACGCAACCACGCCGCCGCCGCGCTTGCCGTCTGCAACCGCGTACTACGCGGCGAAGTATCCCGCATAGACCTGCTGACCGCCAACGGCACAGCCTTCCTCAATATCGGCAACATGGGTATCGACTCCCTGATCGTGGCCAACGCTATGAGGCACAAACGCCGCCTTGGCCGCTACGCCTACCTTGCCGCGGTCTACAGCAGCATTCTCGAGTACGAAAGCCTGCCCCTTACTCTCACCATCGACGGCGAGGTATCCCACGGCCGCTACACCCTTGCAGCAATCTGCAACGGCCAATTCTACGGCGGCGGAATGCACATCGCGCCCATGGCCGATCTGCGCGACGGCCGAATCACCCTATGCCTGGTGCAAGCCATGAGCCGCCCCCGCACCATGATGATCTTCCCGTCGCTCCTTCTGCGCCAACACCACCGCCTGCGCGAAGTTTGCTTTGTACAGTGTTCAAGCTTCACACTTAACACGCCGGATCCGCAGAAGCTCTGCCTGGACGGCAACCTCTACGAACACTCCAGCGACATCACCTTCCGCGTAAAACCGCGCGCCATGCCCATATTCATCTAATACCGGCCGCGGCGAAGTCATTCAGCCGTGCCCGTTTGTACCCGGCGAAGGTGCCGGCGGCAATTGCTTCGCGTATCTCGCGCATCATATTGTTGTAGAAGAATAGGTTGTGGATGACGCAGAGCCGCATGGACAGCATTTCGTGCGCCTTGAAGAGGTGCCTGATGTATGCGCGGGAGTATCGTGCGCATGTGGGGCAGGCGCAGTCAGTATCAATGGGGCGTTCGTCCCTCTCGAACCGTGCGTTTTGCAGGTTCAGCTTGCCGCGGCTTGTGAATACGTGGGCGTGCCGCCCGTTGCGCGCCGGCAGTACACAGTCGAATAAGTCCACGCCGCGCTCCACGGATTCCAATATGTTTTCGGGTGTGCCTACGCCCATAAGGTATACGGGTTTGTCCGCAGGGAGGTGCGGCACAACCTGTTCCAGCACGTGGTACATCTGCTCGTGGGTTTCGCCCACGGCAAGGCCGCCTATGGCGTAGCCAGGCAAGTTCATCTGCGTGAGAGCCTTGGCGTGGTCGATACGGATGTCGTCGAAGATGCCGCCCTGGTTTATGCCAAAGAGAAGCTGCTCCCGGTTGAGCGTGGCCTCGCGGTTGTTAAGCTCGTGAAGCTCTGCGGCGCAACGCTGCAACCAGCGGGTTGTGCGTGCCACGGACGCTTCCACATAGGGGCGTTCGGCCGGCACGGGGATACATTCGTCGAAGGCCATGGCGATCGTCGAGCCTAGGTTCGACTGTATCCGCACGCTTTCCTCCGGCCCGATAAACACGGAGCGGCCGTCTATGTGCGACGCAAAGCGCACTCCCTCCTCCGTAATCTT
>WRAA01000039.1 GCA_009780445.1 Defluviitaleaceae bacterium | reverse complement strand
CCCCAGTCCACACCCTCCAGCACGCGGTCAAATGCCGCGATATCCTCGCCGCTGATGCTTTCCAGGCACAGGTTGCCGAAGATCTCGCCGCCGCTTCCCGTGACTTCGCCGAGGTATTCATGCGCGTAGGCCGCGGGGTTGGCCTCGCGCAGGTACTCCGCTTCGATGATAAATCGTTCGCCAAGCCACGCTCTGTCCACATCAAGATATGTCGAGTGATGCACCAGAGCGTCAGCGGCGGCAGCACCGGCGCAGAGCGTGTCCACCTGCTTGTTGATCCAGCTCCCGCGCGACTTGGGCGGGTTGAAGGAATAAAACACGGCAAACCTGTCGCCGCCGCGTATCAGGGACTGCGTAACAGACCGCAGCTCCTCCATACCCGCGAATTCCTCCAACTCCTCAAACCAGACATACTTGCAGTACCCCTGCTTGAACTTGGTGGACTTCAGCTTGCGCGGCTCGTCCGCCCCGCGGAAGATTATCTTGCCGCCGGTGGGCAAGTAGGTCAGCTCCAGCGGCGAAAGCCCTGGCTTCCAGTCCTCCGGCCGGAACAGCTCGCACGCCCACAGCACCTGCTCGTACACGCTCTGCCGCAAGGTCTTGCCAACCTTGCGGATCACCACGGCGTTGGCGTTGGGGTCGTGCATGATGCCCCACACAATCTCCACGGACACAAAGGACGACTTCGTGCTGCCGCGCCCGCCCTTCAACCAGTAGTGAGTATGCCCGCCGCCCTCAATGTCATCATGTGCACTGTAAAACGGCGGCGCAATAACTCTGCGAACCTCAGTACATATACCACACACCTCCCGGAACGAAAAAATCCGACAGCCAACGCCGCCGGATTCCTCCGTAAGAACCTGTATTCGATAATTTAATGCCGCATTCAGGTGTTTTCTACGAAAACACCAACAAGGTGGCGTTGAATTATTGAATACAGATTCTAAATTCTTTACATCCTACACTCTACCACAGATGCCACTGCAAATCAATGCAGTCTTTCAGAACAGCTATAATTTTACGCTCTACCAGTTCATAAGACCCATCAGAGCCTCCACCATGTCCAGCAGATCCCTGTCCCACTGATCCAGGTTGATGTACTCTATTTCGGGCATAACCGCGCCCGGCGCGGCGGTGATGGTCAGGTTCAGCGTCTGGGTCGCGCCCAGCGGTATGTCCGGCACAAGCCTGAACCCGCCTACGCCGTCAAGCTCCAGCGTGCCGGACACTTCTTGGTTGAAGGAATTTTCGCGCACGCCAAGGGTAAACCGCCCGCCGTCCTGCGGCGCCCAAAAGGACGTCAGCACAGCCGTCTCGCCTAAGTTGTTGGTCACGGCCAGCGTGTGCGCATAACCATCGTCCGCGCCGAACTCCCACACAGCGTTCAAGGTACTACGTTCTCCCCACTCTTCCGCAAACTCCAGATCAAACACCCACGGATCAAACACCGATTCGCCAAGGCCCAGGCTCACGGCATACTCCCCGGAGTCGCCCAAAGCCTCTATCTCGCCGCTGACACCAAGGTGGTACACGCGGTTATTGCGCGAAGAGATCGTCACATACATGCTCACGCGTACATCGTCCTCGAAGCCTGTCACGGCTTCGCGCAGCGTTTCAAGAAGCCGGTCAATCTCCTGCGCGCCCGCCATCATGCCCATCATCATGTTGTCCGTAAGGTCAAGGTTGGGGCGCAGGTTCTCGTCATCCTCCAGCTGTTCCAGTATGTCATTAAACAGCCGCACAAGCTCTTCCTGCGTAATTACGTATGTCAGCTGTGTGCCGCCCGTGGCCGATTCCCCCGCAACCGCCTCAAGGCCGCCCAGGAAGTCCCTCCATATCAGAACATACGGCTCCGCCACCTCGTCCGCGTCAGTAGTATCCCGCAGCATCTCCGCAAACAGCTCCACGCCGTCGGCCATGGCATCCATCTCGCTGCGCGACATTCCCATCAACCCGCCGAAGTGCGCTATATCCTCGCGGAAGGTGTCGAAAGTTATGCCGTAGAAGTTGTTGTCTATCAGCCGTGTGCGCATGGCCAGCCGTTCGCGGTTAAGAAACGCCGCAAAATCCAGGCTGATGAAGCCGCCTATGTTCACGTCCATCTCCAGCGCGGAAGCGGATTCCTCCGCAATAACCGACAGCGCGACATTGCCTGTCGCGTTAAGGCCGAAACCGGCGGTGTCGCGGTAGGCAAACTCCACCGCCATCGTGCCGTCCTCCATACTGTCGATCAGAAGCGGCACAATCACCATCGGCGAAGCGTTCGCCCTCTGCGCGGCTTCTTCCCGCAAGGAGCCTATCGCGCTTGCGGTGGACAACATCGGCGCAACGTCGTTCTGCCAGGTATTGGCGACCCACACCACGGCCACCGCCGCCACACCCGCCACCGCGGCATACTTGACCCACTTCATTGCGGACGGCGGCTCCGACTGCCCGTGCAGCTCCTTCCGGCCCGTCGGCTCCGGCCGGTCATCCGGATCCGGCTGATCGCCTGGTTCAACACGATTGTCCGGTTCCTGCTGATTATCCTGCATAACTATCCCTCCGTTAAATACTATTCACGACAACATCTATATACCAATACAGCGGGAAGAACCGCTGTAAGTGTGCCAATTCCGGGCTGATCTCCGCGAGATCCAGCAATACGCCGCCGAAAAATATGTGCGCGGTCAAGATAAACAGGCCAAAGCTTCGGATAACGCCAGAGCTTTGCGAAAAGCGCGACGCGGCCGCCATCGCCCCGGCAATAACCGCGGCATACGCAACAATCGCGGCGGCCAACGTGCCTGCATCCGGCAGGAGCATCGGCGCGAAAAACGCCGCCGCCGTCAGCCCGGCCGCGCCCACGGCCAGCCCGGCCGCCGCCGCCGCCAGCCACAGCGAAACATAGTACGCGCCCAGCTTGCCGCAAACCGCCAGTGCCGGCTTTAGGCCGCCCCCGCTCTCCGCGGCAAAACCCGGCACGGAGAACATCATCAACGCAAGCATCGTCAGGCCGATAGCCCCGTGCAGGGCACGCGCGGCCGTTATCCGCGAAAGATCCGGCACGCCGCCCTCATCCCGCCCGCCGTAACCCGCAAAGGCCGGAGCCATGAAGATGTCCGCATCGGCGTAGAGCCGGAACAACTCCGCCACAAACTCCGCCGTGCTATCATGCTCCGGGAACAGGCTCTCGAGGCCGTCCAAGGTGATGTCCAACGCCACCGCCCGCAGGAGAGCCGCCGCCACAACCTCATTAAGCAGCGGCGCGGCGGCGGTGCGCGGCGAGCTTATCAGCGTTATAGCCCCCTCAGGCCGCCCGCGAAGCGCGTCGTGTACACGCGGCGTAAGCACATAACCGCTGTCCACGCGCCCGAGAGCCACATCCCTCTCCAGCGCGCCAACATCGTCATACACAACAAAGCTCACAAACGGCGTACCCTCCACGCTCTCAATCATAGCCGCGGCGACGCGTATCTGCGCGGGGCAGTCTCTGTCGTAGAGAATGCCCGCCGTCACCTCGATCATCGGCACATCCCCGCGCACGATCAGCCCCGCCGCCGCCGCGAATACAACAACCGCCGCCGCACTCACCCACAGCACCGGCTTGGCCGCAAACTTCTTCAAATGCAGTTTCAGCGACAACACAAGGAAGGATATCATGACGGCCTCACCGTTTCTGAACGCGCGGCGGCGGTTCCAACGGCCAGGAACACCACCGCAAAGGCAAGGCTAGCCAAGGCCGGCACGACCATGCCGCCCCCCGTGACGGCGGCGGCAATCAGGCGCACCGCCCACGTGCTGAACACGAAGTCCGATGCCGCGCCAAGTCCCTCCGCAAAAAACTCCACAGGCACAACACCGCCGGAAAGCAGGAGGGACACTGCCGCGAACCCCGTGGCGAAAACGCCCGCCGCCGCCTCGCTCCTAAACGCAAAGGTAAGCATCGCCGCAAAGGCGGCAAGCACGGCGCAGACCACAAGCACCGCCCAAACAAGCCCGATACCAAGCGGTGGCGCGGCCACCCCGGCAACAGCCGACAGCAGGATCAAACACAGCCACAACCCACCGTGCAACAACACGAACAGCACAAAGTACGCGGCCGCGCAAGCCGCAACCACCGATCCGGCCGGCACGCCGCGCAGAGCCATACTCCGCAGGAAGAAGGCGTTCAAGCCGCGCCGCACAGCGTCCGTGGTAACAAAGGACGCACACAGGCTAAGCGCGACATACGCGGCAATGAAGTATGTCTGCCACATGCCCAAACCCAACGCCGCATACAGCATCACGCGCTCAAACATATCCGCGCGGTTCTGCACCAGCCCGATAAACCGCATGTTCACGCCCACAAACACCATGTTGTACTCCTGCGGCGAAAGATCCAGCGCGGCGGCATAACCAAGGGTGACGTACACGCCCGTCTGCGCAGACCGAAGCATGTCGGCAAACGCGTCCGCCGCTATGCGCACCAGTGCCGACGCAAGCGGCCTGTTGCTGTTATACTCCACGCCGAAGGGTATGTTCTGCCCGCTCACCATACCCGCGCCAAAGCCAAGCGGCAGAGTTATCACCGCGGTGACGCTTCCGCTCTCCAGAGCCTCCCGCGCACCCCGCTCGTCCGTGGCCGTTATGTCCACCACTACGCCATAAGCCAACGCGTCGGCAAGTGCCGCAAGTATCAGCCGCGTTTCAAAGCTATCATCCAGATCCACCAGTGCCACGGGTATACGCCCAAGACCCTGCCGCGCGGAAACAGCCTCCCCCGCAAACCCGGCGGCCACACCCAGCATCAGCGTAAACAGCATCAACGCCGCCGTGCGCCGCCACTTCGCCGCAAGAATCTTCAGCACCAGGCTCACAACACTTCCCATCAGCCCGGCCTCCGCAGCATGTCCGCCGGCCCGGGCGCCGCGCCGTCCTGCTCGCAAAGCTTGCCGCGGGACAATAGGCACACGCGGCTGTTAAGCGCGCGCAGTTCGTCCTCCCCGTGCGCGGTATACACGATACACTTGCCAAGGCTCCTAAACTTCGCCAGCGCGTCCAGCATCTCGCCCTTGCAGAAGATGTCAAGCCCGGCGAACGGCTCGTCGAGAATGAGTATCGGCGAATTGTTCGTAAGAGCGCACACAATCGCCACCGACTTCTTCATGCCGCCGGATAGCCGGCCAACCTTCTCCGCCTCATAGGCGTGTACGCCCAGCAGCTCGGCGGGGTCGGGTTCGCCGGCGTTGCGGCGGCTTCCCCGTGCGCGTGTCCAGAACAAAATGTTGTCGCGCACCGTCAAGTCCTCGAAGAGATTGTTGTCCTGCGGGCAGAAGGCCGCGCCGCGCCCTCCGGTGTCCACGCTTCCGGCATCCGGGCGTATATGCCCGGCCAGAATGGACAACAACGTGGACTTACCCGCGCCGTTGCGCCCGATAACCGCCACAGACTCGCCGCCGTCCGCCGCAAAATCCACACCGTCCAGCACAGTCTTGCCGCCATATGACTTCATAATTCCGCTTGCAGTAATCATATGCGGCAGCCTCCGTCATTGAAAATATCCGCACTACGACAATAATCGCAGTGCGGATAGAAATTTCGTATATCTTGAGTGTGTCTAGGGCGTGTTTGAAAACCCGCTTTCGGCGAATTTTCGAGCATAATTTTTTGCTGGGCTAAGAAGCGACGACGACGCGAACCCTTGTGGTTCGCTAGAATGCTGTGTGCCGGTGGCACACGTCTAGCATTCGGAGCGTCAGCGTAGGAAAAAGCTGACGACGCACGGCGGAAAATTTGCCGAAAATGCGCCGAAATGGGGTTTTCAAACACGCCCTAGTCCTCGTCAGTCGGGAAGTTGAGCCAGCTGCTGAAATCGGGCATTTCCGACCCGGCGGGTTCCTGCGCGGGTTCGTAATGCACGGCCGGTTCGTAAAGAACAACAGGCGCGGATGTATCCGCAACAGGCGCGGGTGTGCCCGCAACAGGCGCGGGAACGTCCGCAACAATGTTCATTTCCTCGCCCGTATAGCTGTTTATGATGGTCTGTGTCTGCGGAGCGTTAAGGTCGTTCAACAGGCCGCTTATGTCGGGTACGCCGGCATCGCCCGTTTCCCCGTCGATCTCGGTGTCCGCATCCGTCGGCGCGCCGGCCGTGCCGACCCTCACAACAGAGTTGACCGTCCTGTACGTGCTGGTGTTAACTCTGTACCTGTCAACCTGTACGCCGTCCACCATCACAGTCTTGTAGAGCGCGTGGCGTTGGCCGTTTGTTCCGCGCGATTCCACAACGCGTTCGCCGTATGCCATCTCAGGATCCTCGATGATCGTTTCGTCGTGCGCGATAGTCTCGAGGTGCATTGGCGCGAAGCTGATTGTGCGGTTCGCCGGGCGGCTCTCGTATCCGAAAATGTTTGCAGTGACCGCGCCGTCAATAACGGTGATCTCCACATACACGGGGTGGTCGGTGTTGTTGCGCCAGCGCAGATCTATCCACGTGCCTGCCAGTGCCGCGTCCATGGACCAGTCAATATAGTTCACGCGCAGGGAATGATTGCGGCGTTCCACAATCTCCATCTCCGCGAAGAGCAACGCCATGTACAGAGTGCTGGAAACCTGGCACACGCCGCCGCCGATACCGTCCACAAACTCGCCGTTAAGGATGATCGGCGCGTAGCGGTATCCGTTTGCGTATGTCATTGCACCCATGTGATAATTCGTGGAGAACACTTCGCCGGGAGCAACCACGGTGTCATTAACGTGGTTGGCCGCGTTTACGATGTTCACGTTACGCCCGAGCGTAGGCGCGCCTGATACGTGTGTGGTGAAGGTGCCCAGCAGTGATGTTGCGTTGCGCAGGGACGCCGCCGTAACAGTCGGCTCCACCTCCCGCAGCACCGCGGCAACCTCGCCGCCTTCGTTAGTGGCCACAACAGCGCGTGCCAGCGCCAAGGTGGCCGGCATGTCTGCCACAAGCCCCACAACTTCGTCAGTCACGTGGAAGGTGCCGTCGCGGCGTTCACTGCTTGCGTTAACGGCCTGCCGCTCCAACGGCTGCAAAAATTCCTCCAGCTTTGCGGCCAGCACCGCGTCGTCATAGCTGAATATGGGTTCAGCCGTCAGCCGTGCCGGCGTCTGCGCAAGCCTCGCCCGCAGCTGCCCCTGATCCTCGTCCAGGCCGTAGTTAAGCGCGGCGATAACACCTTGGGTAAAGTCGAAGCCCGGCGAAAGCTCGTCGAAGCCGATCACAAGCCTCGCGCCCAACTCCGCCTCCTCCGCCGTCACCACAAGCTGCTTGCGCGCGGCGCCGGAATCATATCCGCCCGAAAGGCGTTCCAGAGCGTCCTCCATAGAAAGGCCGCCCACATAGATGCCGTTGACATAGATGTTGTCCGGGATGAAACTCCGTTCGGCCTCCGCCGCGATAACCGTCGTGGCGGCTCTCTCGCCGTTTGTCAGCATGTCGCTCACAAACGTAAAGCCCAGCACGGCAACCATCACCGCCGAGACAATCCCCGCGACTATCGTAAGCTTCGCCCAGGAAAAACCTCTCCTGCCTCTGCCCTTTCTTCCTCTGCCCGGATACCGCGGACGCGGCGAATTAACCATAACTTCTCCCCCTGTTGCACAAGATGTTTTCAAAACTATTTTACACGCCCGGGCGTGTTTGGAAACCCGCTTTTGGCGAATTTCCAAACACGCCCTTATGGCGGCAATGACACTAATAGCTAAATTATAACATACGTCCGCAAAATTTCAAGAGCAAAAGCAGAATTTAATACGATTGTAACGATGTAATGAGGCCTCGCGCCAAATAAGCTTAGTTTATGACGATATCCTCGTTACTGTTCTCCAGATCAAGCTTCACACGGGTGGCGCATGTGTCGAAATTTGCGGAGCGGGCTTCCGTATTGGCCGGCATGTTGTGCAGGAAGGACAACCCCGTCAGGCCGATCTTCACGCCGCCAAGCGCGCTCCTTGCCTTCACGTGGTATCCAAGGCCGTGCGCGGAGGGCAGGCTCGCAACGATGCGGCCGTTGCCGGTCTCCACGCACCATGTATATTCGCCGTACTTAGAAAGGTTCGTTATGCTAAGCTGTATGGGCGCGTTGTTCGTCTCGATCTTCATGTTCTCGATGTCAAGGTTCACGGCGGATATCGCCCCGCCCTCCGATTCTATCAGCCCGCGCCTTCCCGACACGTCCGACACATCCGCCCTGCCGCCGGCCGTTTGGATGCTCACATCATCCGCGCAAACGTTCGAGACAGCCACAGATCCGCCTTCGCAAGAAACACGCACCGCGCGAAACATCCTCTCCGGCACATAGGCATCTATGGCAATGGCCGAAAAGGCCGTTTCGTCGTAGTTCAGCATGTACTTGCTCCCGTGGGAAACAAGGCTGATGCGGGCGTCGTGCCGCGTCGGGCGGCAGCTTATCTTCGCCGAGATCTTATCCCCGTTGTAACCCTTGATAACCACCGGGGCGTAATGCCCCACGATCACCAGCTCGTTGTCCGTGCCTGTAACAACCGTTTCAAAGGTGTGTTCGGTGTCGGCAAGCGGCCCGCCGTGCCTTGGCGGCGTATGATACACCGCGCCCTGCCGCGCTTCCCCCGCAAAGCCGCCGCCCTCGGGCTTAGGGTCCGCGGCGCGCGCCACCTTGTCGGCGAAGTCGGCCGTCTTTTCGGCCATTGTGCCGGCCAGGCTCTTGATCTTCGGCTCCAGCTCCTTCGCAAGAACACCCAGCCGCACGCGCAGATCCGCGGCGATCTCCTCAAAACCCGGCCCCTTGTGTTCGCCCTGCGGCGAAGGGCCGTTGTTGTGGCGCGGCGCGTCCGACGCTCCTGTGTGCGCCTCGCGCCGGTACTGCCGTCCGGCGTCCGCTTCGGGCGCGGCGGCACCCGGCGGCACATGCGGCTTTGCCGCCTCCGACGCTCCCACGGCCTTCAACAGCTCCGCGGCCTGTTCCGCCGTGACCTTGCCCTCTTCCAGCATCTTGAGTATCATCATCTTTTCGTCCATATCTTCCCCCTCGTAAGCCTGTTCGTTCATCTATCGCAGAAGCTCCGCAATCAACGCATCGGTGTAGTTTATCAAGCTTTGCGACACATGCGGATCCGCCTCGAAGCTGAACACCTTTCCGTTGTCGGAACTTAACACGTATTCAGCCGCCCTGCGCGCGCCTTCGCCAAGCCGGAAGCGCGTCTGCCCGTTCTCCGCGGCACAGCCCGCACAGCACAACCCGCCAAGCCCCGCGGGGTACGCGCCAAGCTTGCCGGCCGCCGCCGCGCAGAGCCTTTCCCCGCAAACCGCGCAGAAAGTACACGCCGGCGTAAGGCCGTTAAACTCCAAGAACTTCAGCCCGAAGGCCGCCGTCACGATCTCCGGCGGCCTACCCCTGCACAATGCCCGCAGGCCGTACAACAGCAGGAGCAGGATGTCGTCGCAAGGCTCATGCTCCATGATAACTCTGTCGCAGAGCTTCGCCAAGCGGCTCGCCGTGGCCAGCCGCTCATAAGACTCACTAAGGCCGTAAAAGTTCTCGAGAACATCCGCCTGTGCCAGCGCGTAAAACTTGCTGCCCTGCGTTATCACAAGGTCCGAATATGTAAAGAGCTGGGCGGCGGCCATAAAGCGGCTCGCACTCTTTCGCGCGCCCCTGGCGGACGCGCCCAGCTTCCCATGACCCTTTAGCAACAGGGTTAGTATCTTGTCGGATTCACCCACGCCGGCTTCACGCAGGACTATTCCCCGTGTCTTGAATGTCTTCACCTTGACCGTCCAGCCTGCTGAAATGCCGGTAGTTCACATACGCCTCCGGCATCCCGTAGTTTTCAAACACGTTCCAGAAGAACGAGTCGTACTTCATCTTGTTACCCCCTTTGCAACCTATGCTATTAGGGTTGCCCGGGTGTTATGAATTATCCTGTCAGTTCTTGCTATAAGAGCGGACTTATAGCCATTCAACTTGAAAACACTCCAATCAAACTTGTCTTTTTGCGCAATTGCGTCGTCATTCACTCCTAACGTACCCTGTGGGTACGCGTCGTCACTCATTCCTAGCGCTTACGCAAAAATCCTGCGTTTGCTTGGAGTGTTTTCAAGTTGAATGGCTATAACCGCGTCCGCTGTAGCCGAAGCTTTTCAGGAACATGTCGGAATCCCGCCAGTCCTTGCGCACCTTTACCCAGAGCTGCAAGTTCACAGGCCGGCCGAAGAGCCGCTCCATGTCCAACCGTGCGCGTTTGCCCGTCTCCTTCAGCACCGCGCCGCCCTTGCCGATCACAATGCCCTTGTGGCTTTCGCGCTCACACACGATCGTGGCCTCGATATCCAGCATATTCTTGGTTTCGCGCGGCTTGAAGGTTGTTACGTCCACGGCTATTCCGTGCGGAATCTCGTCCTCCAGCATGTGCAGAAGCTTCTCGCGCACCAGCTCCGCCGCCATAACCCGCTCCGGCTGATCCGTCAGCACATCGTCCGGGAAGTATCTCGGCCCGTGCGGCAGATGCTTCGTCACCGCGTCCAGCAGAGGCAACAAGTTCTCGCCGCGCACCGCCGATATCGGCACAACCTCCGCAAACTCAAACGCCTTGCCAAGGGTCTGCGCCGTCCTTTCCACATGCCCGCGGTACGCGTCTATCACACCCAGCAGCTGCGTTTTCTCCACGGTGTCCAGCTTGTTGATCACAAGGAACACCGTGCCGCCGCGCTTCACAAGCTTTTCCGAAATCTCGGTGTCTCCGCGGCCGATTTTTTCCTGCGGCTCCACAAGGTACAGCACCACATCAGCGTCGCCAATGCCGGAATTTGCCGCGCGCACCATGTGTTCGCCCAGCTTGTGCTTGGGCCGGTGTATACCCGGCGTATCCACAAACACAATCTGCGAACCCGGGCGCGTCAGCACGCCCGTGATCTTGCCGCGTGTTGTCTGCGGCTTGTTGGAAACAATCGCCACCTTCTCGCCCAGCAGGGCGTTCATAAGCGTAGACTTCCCAACATTGGGTCTGCCTATCAATGATACGAAACCCGATTGATAATTGTCTGATGTATTTGGCATATCCCTGCTCCTGTTATTCGTCGTCATCGGCTTCGTCATACGGTTCTGATATTATCGGCGCACTGTCCACCACCGCGATATACGTGCGGCCTCTGTTCACGTTAAGCCGCAGACCCTGGTCGTTATACCAGCGCGTGGGCGTGCCGCGGCTGTCCTTCGCCCATCTGATGGGCGCGACACTGCCGTTTGTGAAGATGTATCCCGTGCCGCGCCCCACAACATCCACCTCCCTGCGCCCCGCGTTGTCTCCGGGGATCATACGGATGCCGGTGTTCTGCACGATTATATTGCTGAACGTCAGCTGTTCGCCTGTTTCGCCGTCCATCTGCGGGCCGTGGGTGCCTGTCATGGCATACAGGCCGGTGTCCTCGTCAAACTCAAAGCTTGTGATATACCCTCCCGCGAAGCGTATCCGGAACCGCGCCGCCTGTTCCGATTCCCGCGGAGAGCTTAAAGTAGGGTAGAAGTCGAAGGGATTGTGGCCGGGCGCAAGCTCCGTGCGCATACCGCGCTCGTGAATGCGGTTCCACAAACGCTCATAACCCGTGAAGCTGCTGTGTTCCAGCGGCCTTCCGCTCTCACGCCTAAACACCTGCGCCTCCACCATGCCGTCCAGCCGGTCCGGGTTCATGCTGCGCAAGTCGTTATACGCCTGCGGGCTTCCGCCGTGGTGTACGAATATCGCGTCGTGGTCGACGGCGAAGTCGATGAAGTATGTGCGCGTAGACCTCACCGGCCCGATGTTGTCGGAATCGAAGTCCTTGAATATGCCCACAATCCGCGTAACGCCGCCCTCCGCCAACACCTCGTACACAATGGCGGCCTGCGAAAGCCCGCTCTGCGGCAGAGCGCGGCGTATGTTGTCAAAGACCACGGCCACGGGGCGGCGGCCTGTCACATACAGGTATATATATTCGCCGGT
>WRAA01000038.1 GCA_009780445.1 Defluviitaleaceae bacterium | reverse complement strand
GCGATGCCAAAGACCACGGAGGCCAGGTTTTCGCCGTGAGTGATGCTTAGGGCGGCGATGTCTGCTACGTCCAGGTTTTCGTGCAGCACCGTGTCGTAGGACACTGTGCGGAAGCGCCGGGCGTCGTCGTGCCGGCGCGGGTCTTTGTCGTAGACGGAGCTTACCGTCTTGCCGTACAGCACAGCGTCGACTGCCAGTTCGCAGGCTCTGATCGCCGTGATGGTGTCTGTGGAAAGGAAGGGGTGGCCGCTGCCGCCGGCGAATATCGGTATGTGGCCTTGCTCCATGAACTGCCCGGCGGCCTCGCGGTTGTAGCGTGTTGTCATTCCGTTGAGGTCGAAGGGTGTCATGACCATGGCCTTGCAGCCGCCGTATTGCCTGAATTGATCCGCCAGGTAGATGGCGTTGATGATCGTGGCCAGCATTCCCATGTGGTGCGCCTTTGCCTTGTCCATGTCCGGGCTTGCGTCGCGGCCGCGCCAGATGTTGCCGCCGCCGACAACCAGGCAGACCTGGCAGCCGCGCTTGCTCACGCTGTTCACCTCTTGCACAATGCGCCGGGGGAACGTGTTGTCGAAATGCTCTACGTCGCTGCCGCCGGCAAGCTGTTCGCCGCTCACCTTGATTATAACTCTTTTGAACAATTCCAGCAATCCCTTCTATGTCGTTGTTTCTGTTCTAGCTTGTTGCTTCTGCCGAAGCCTTGATGTACACAAATATCAGCGCAAGCACAAACGGCACAACGGCGAAGCCCGCAAGCAGGAAGAATGCCCGTTCAAGCCCGACCGCGCCGGCGATAAGCCCGATGGCCGTGGGAAACACTATGCCGGCAAGCCCGCTGAACACCGCCGCGGCGATAAGCTGCCCCGTGGTTTTAAGGTGCGCGGGAACCTCGGCGTCTATCAGCATCTTCGTACACATGTAGCACGGCGCGTAGGCGAAGGCGTTTGTCAGCGCGATAAGCGTCATAATGCCGATGCTTGGCGCAAGCCCCATCAGCGCGATCCGCACAATGTACACAGACGCGCCGAAGGCGAAGATATGTGTTATCTTGAACCTCTTCGCGATACGCCCGAAGAGCGCGTAGAACGGAACTTCTATCATGGCCATGGTGCCGGCGAAGATGCCGAAGGTGACGGGTGTGCCGAGCTGTGCCGCCTTTATGCTGTTAAGCACCCATTCCGCCGAGACCATCCCGAAGATTAGGAATGTCGTGATCAGCAGATATATGTACCGGTAGTTTGCGAACAGCTCCTTCAGCGACTTAACCGAGATTGCCTTGCCGTGCTTGGTCTTGCGGGCGTCCGGTATTTTGCGGGCTATGCCGAAGGCTATGGCGGCGAAGGCCAGCGATATGAAGGGCATTGCCGAATATCCCAGCGCCGACACCAACGCGCCCAGCGTCATAAGCCCCAGCGCCCAGCCGAAGGCACCCGCGCCGCGCGCCTTGCCGTAGGCCTGCCGCGCCGCCTCGCCGGATTCCAGCACCCAGCTGTCCACAAGCTGCACACAGGTCATGAGGGACATGCCCATCACCGCCATAGCCATGAACATGATAACAGGCGGCGGCCGCCAGGAGTATATCACAAAGGCGGCGAAAAGAGCCATGACCATCAGCACAAAGTAGAAGGGCTTGATGCGCCCGATTTTGTCGCACAGGAAGCCTATGGTGAAGGAGCCGATGATCCCGAAGGCCGCCATCATTGATATCATGGGGCCGATTGTGCCGGCGGTGAAGCCTTCGTATTCAAGAAAGGCTATGATAAAACCCCGCGGCCCGGAAAGCGCGAAGAATCCGAAGGCGTTCATGAGTATGAACATTAGTATGATCCGGCGTGACGAGCCTTCGGGGTAGAGGCTGCGCAGTTTTGATATCATCAAGCACCGGCCTCTTCATCCATCAGCAGATCCAGGAACCTGCCGTATACCTTGTTTACGTTTGCTTTCCAGTTGCGGCATATCAGCTTTGCCTGTTCGCGCGTTACCACTGAGATTGCTATTTCCATCAAAGTTGTGTCTCCGTCATATGCACCGCACTTTACGATAAACTCGCCCGTTTGGTGGTCGTAGAAGTAGTTGGATGTGATTTCGTAGGCCTTCTTGATCAGCCTGCGGTTCTCGCTTATGAAGGTGTTGATTTTGGAGCGGGCGGGCTGCGGCACGCGTTTTTCCAGAAGCTCGAGGGTTTGCGCTCCGGTGTCTGTGACGGTGTAGCGCGCGGTGTTGCTGTCTACATACTTTTCCAAGTAGGTATCGTCCACCATCTTTGCCAGAAGCTGTTGAAGCTCGAAGTATGTCAGCAGGTTTTCCGACACAAAGAAGTCGGTGATCTGCGCGTTTGTCATGGGCATGTCTATTTTGTCGAGCAAGTAGAGAATCATCGGCTTGTTGTCGGCCAGCTTCAGCGCGTCCGTATCCGGTAAATCGGGCAAAACCGCTCCCCCTTTTCTGCGTTCATAAAGATGATAACAATTTTGACACGATAAGTCAACATATAATGATATTTCGCCGGGCAAACGCATGAAGCGTTTGCCCTTCGCGAAAATCCAAGAGCGGGATTTCCGCGAGATACTTTGGGAAAGAACCTTGACCACAAAGGCGGTCGGGAAACGCTTCGTTTCCCGAGCCCTTCCGCGGTGTAGCAGTTTGCATTGTTATCTGAAATATTTCTTCATGCGTTTGCCCTGATATTTCGCAACTAAATAGGGCGGTGTGAAGTACCCGCCCTTGCATGGTTCTCAGTTACGGTTGTTGTCGTGGTAGATGTCGTCGTGATAGTGCCTGTGCGACGGTTCCTTGGGGATGATCAGGGCCAGCAGGAAATACACGATGATGCCCGGGACGATTGTTGTGCCGATGATCATAAGAATCGCGACAGCCCGGAACAGCACGGGGTCAAGGCTGAAATATTCGCCAAGGCCTCCGCATATTCCGCAGATCTTTGCGTCGGTGGTGGAACGGTATAATCTCTTCATGTTATGCCCTCCGGATATTTATTTGCTATGTACATATACGATGGTGCAAGCAATTTGTATGAGGAAATGCCGGATTAATACCAGTAGGGCAGGAGCCTCTTTTCCGAAAAGCTTAGGTAGCTCTCGCCCGCAATGATGATGTGGTCGTCGATGGTGATGTCGATAGCGTCGAGAGCCTTGATGATAAGCTGGGTGAGGTCGATGTCTGACTTGGAGGCGGTTAGCGCGCCCCCGGGGTGGTTGTGCGCGAGAATTATCGCCACGGCCTTGTGCGTGAGGGCGGTTTGCACGATGAGGCGGGGGTAGACCATGGTTTGGGTCAAGGAGCCTTCCGAGACCTTTTCGGTGTGGATGATGTAGCGTTGGTGGTTCAGGCAGATCACGTACATGCACTCGTTGACTTCGCCCAGGAACAGGGATTTGCAATATTCGCCGGACTGCTTGGATGTTGTGAGGCGCGCACGCTTGCGCCACTTGCTAAGGTTGTAGCTGCGGGCAAGCTGCGGCACCATGGAGACCATCACGGCCACGTGCTTTGTGACCTTGCAACGCTCTACGATCTCGTTAACGCCCGCGTCGAAGAGGTTGTGCAGGGAGCCGAACTGCTCGATCATCCTGTGGGCGACCTTGTTGGTGTCGAGGCGCGGGCTGTAGCAGTAGTACAGGAGGATCTCGAGGATCTCGTGGTCGCTGAAACCTTCGAATCCGTTGACGATATAGCGTTCCTTCATTCTGTCCCGATGCCCCGCGTGCGGGTTCTTGTCGTCGCCCATAGGTTAACACCGGCCGCTGTTGTGGTCGAACCGGCCCAGAAGCTCGTCGAAGTCACCCTTGTAGATCACGCCCAGCACCCACGCGCAGCTTTTCAGCGCGTACATGGACTGCTCCACGGTGATAAGGCCTGACTCAAGCGCGGCGGGAATCTGATCCAGATCCACAACCTTCACGAAGCCGTTGTTCTCGATGATAATGTCTATCAGCAGGTCGTTGAACACGATCTCGCCGGAAGCGGGGTCTATCTGTGTCTCGATAATGTCGATGTAGTGATAGCACAGGTCTCCGTGCAGGAAGAACTTGCTGACCTTCACGCCCTTGTCCATGAAGTAGCACGACAGGCCGCTGTCGAAATCGCGGCGCGGGCGCAGGGTCGCCCATTTTGTCAGCATTATGTTGTCCTTGTGGAAGATTATAGTGTCGTCGCGCAGGCACACCTTTTCGTCGGGGATGTATCTGCGCCTGTAGATTGTGGGCGTGGCGGGCTTGGCCGGCATGGTTACCTCCTGGGTGCGTATACCGCGAACACTTCGCGTATGCCGGCGTATACCGCGTCGGCAACCAGCTGCTGGAATATCGGGTCGGCAAGCCGCTGAAGCTCCTCCGCGTTGGTCATAAAGCCGACTTCCAGGAACACGGCCGGCATTGTAGTCTGGCTTAGCACCACGAACTGCGCCTGACGCACGCCGCGGTCGTTCTGGCCCGTTTTTGCGATCAGCCTGTCGTGGATGATGTCCGACGCCTCGCGGGAGGTGATGGCGTTGGGGTCTGCGTTGGGGCGCGGCCAGTAGAAGGTTTCGGCGCCGTTTGTGGCGGGGTTGCCGCCGCGGCGCACGTCCACGGCGTTGTTGTGTACGGAGATGAAGAGGTCGCCCAGCTCGTTGGCGAAGCGCGCGCGATCCTCCAGAGACACGAAGGTGTCGTCGATACGCGTAGTGTAGACCTGTATGTATCCGCTTTGGCGGATATTGTTGATGATCTTTGCGGACATTTGCAGGTTCAGCGTTTTTTCGTACCGGCCGCCGTGTACCGCGCCGGCGTCGCTTCCGCCGTGGCCGGGGTCGATAACCACGATATGCGCGTGAACCTCCCGCGGCAGACGCGCGCGGATATAGATGTTTTCCGCGCTCTCTTCCACCACAAAGGCCATGATACGCCGCTGGGAAATGATAAGGCTTGTCTGCCCGGCGTCGTCGGTGTGGATCCGCACGGCCTCCAGGAATTCGTCGTCAACCGGCAGGCTGCCGTAGCCAAGGTGGTGCAGGAGGTTGTAGCCCATGTGCAGGGTATAGCGCAGCTGCAGATATTCGTCGTGGCGGGTGATTGCGGATGTTTGTATGCCCAGGCCGGCCTTGTGTACCACGATGGAGCGCGTACTGTGGTCGAAGCTGATGTTGCGGTGGGTGGGCGCGGTGACGGAGACCACAAGGCTGTTGCCGTCAACACTCGACTGCATCGAGATTTCGCCGCTAAGGTGTACGGTTACGCGGCCGAGCGTGGCCGAATACTGCTCCGCGGTAATGCCGGAGACGAACCGCCCCTGCGCGTACACATTCTGCAAGCCCTCCACGGATGTGCCAGGGAGGTCGATGACGAAACGGTTCGGGTTGGCGCGGAAGGAGATGCTGTGCCGCGGCTCAAAGTTTAGGTCGATGGTGAGAGTGTCGCGTGTCTCCGTTGTGTCGAAGGTGAGGCCGGTCGCGTTATTCTTCGGGAAGCTGAGGAACACCCTGCGGCGATCCTCCGAGATCGTTACGGCGGTGTCGAAGGTGTCGTGGAGGTCGAACACCACGCGGGTGACGTTGTTGCCCGTGGAACTGGTGCGCACCTGTCTGACAAACTGGGAGGACATGGGCGTTACAGACGGCAGGCTGTTTGCGGAATTGTGGATGTCCAGCACGATGCGGTTGCCGTAGAGGAAGAGCTTGTCCACCCGGCTGATGGGGCCGTCCGCCGTCAGGCCATAGGACACCATCTCAAGGAACACCTCCGCCGAAGCGTCGTTCACGGCGGTAAGGCTAACGCGGGGGTGGCTCTGCGCCGGTATCGCAAAGGGGGAGATGTCGCGCGGCATGGTGCCGTTGGTTTCCTGCGCGGAACCCAGCGGCCGGCCGTGTTCGTTCTGCACCTGCGGCATTGGCTCCGGCGGGGCAGTCGGCGCGGGTTCTTGGCCGGGAAGGTCGATCTGCGGCAGCACGAAGTTATCGGGGAAGCCGCCCGCCTGCAGGATGTCGATGCCGGGGCTTGACACGTGGGCTATGCGTTGGTGAGGATCCCAGTAGACGCCGAAGCCGAAGGCCTCGCTTACGAAGCGCAGGGGGATCATTGTGCGGTCGTTGATGATTCGGGGCGGGATACTCATTTCGATCAAGCTTCCGCCGACATTGGCGTGACGGCTGTCTACCTGCATGGAGAGGACGCTTTCGCCGAAGCTCACGAAGATCTCCTGCGTGGGCGGAACCCAGCCGACTTGTGCGCCAAGGCTTTCGAAAACGTCCCGGGCCGGCACAAGGGTGAAGTCGTTGTAGATCACGGGCGGGGCGTCGAGGTCGTGGATGATGGTGTTGTTTATGGCGAGGGATATGGGGCTTTCGCCGGCCGCCGTTTGCGCCGACACAACCGTCGGAGCCGCCGCGGCGATGGAACCCGCTAATATCATTGACTTTATCAGTTTATGCATGAATACCTCCGCGAGATAGTAATATACTTAGAGGAATTATAACACAATCGGAAGTATTTTGTCTAATTACGTTGCAGAATTGTAATAATTATTTAATATTTTCGGAACAGTCACAAGTTTATTTCCGGGAAATAGTATGGTATATGGTGAGGTGAGGTGGTCTGCGTGAGGAATCTGTACATTGTACGAATGGCCGACAACCGGCTCTATACATTCTACCACAGCGAAAGTTCCGGCATTGCACTGCGGTGTTATGAGGGCGGGAAGTGGGGCAAGCCGTCTGTTGTGGCGGAGGGCGCGCAGGACAACTTCACGGTGTCCTGCGACAGGCACGGCACGCTGTACCTGTTTGCGCAGGATGCGGAAGGGGACGTACACCTTCACAGGCTGCACAATGGGGAGTGGAAGTCGCGACTGATGCTCAAGAACCCCGGCGACAGGCAGGCAAAGCTGCACATATATCCCATGGTGTCGGACGGCAAGCTTTCGATTCTGTACAACAGCACGGGCGGCGCGGACAGCGGATCGCTGATTATGCGCGGCATGGATGAGTTTGGCAAGTGGCAGCCGCCGCACACTGTTGATACCTACGCCCCCGGCCTTTTGCCGTTTTCCGTGCAGATGCTTACTCCGGAACACGCGTTGGTGCTGTATGCGAAGAGCGGCTCCGAGTCCTGCGTAGGTTATGTCGAAGCCGGCCCGAACCGCACGACGGATTTCAACGAGGTCTACAGCACGGCCGGCCGTATAGCCGATACATCCTTCCTTGCCACGGACAACAGCCTGCACGCCCTGATGGTCGTCAAGAATCAGTTCATGAACCAGATCGTATACCGCAGGAAGGATGATGCCGGCTTTGCGGAAGCCGTGGTTCTGGCGGAAGGCCAGCAGCTGGGCAACTGTATGCTGATGTACATAACGAATGTGCTGACGGCGTTCTTTATGAGCGGCGGCAGCCTTGTGTTCTCGTCCTCCGATGATCACGGGCGCACCTTCTCCGCGCCGGTGCGCTACACGAATAAGCTCTGCGCCGCGCCGGTGAAGGCGGCGTATATTTCGCAGATACCCATGGACACCCGCGCGTACTATCTGCGCCAGCTGTACGTGGACCGCAACAACGCCGCCGACATCCAGCTTCTGCCGGATATGTACGAGGACTTCTTCCCCGCGGCGGCAGCACCGCCCGCCGTCGCCCCCCGGCAACAGGCCAACACCGAGGAACTCACGGGCAAGATCATCTACTACCGCGACAAGCTGGAGGTCGCCGAGATGCTCCTGGCCGAAAAGGAGAAGCAGATGGCCAAGTTTATGCACGCCGCCGGCGAGGAGCGCGCAAAGTTTGCGCAGCGCGTGAAGGCTCTGGAGGCCGAGGTGGACGCGCTCTCGCAGTCTGCCGCGCAAGAACGAAGGCCGGCTCTGCGCTATCCCTTGATGATAGTTTCGCAGAAACATGAAAACGCCGAATGTCAATAGGAAATTTCACCCAATAATTTCCAATTTTGCGTTTTCCGTATGTTTACAAGCAGGGGGAGACACAAAAAAGTTGCCGACATTTTTCGGCAACTTTTTTGCGTATAAATAGTCTCACCCGGGTAATTATCTATAGTGTACGGAAGAGGTCTAACATTCGGGCAACCATACGGAGGCAACTATGCTTAACAACAAGGTTGAAATATGCGGCGTGAACACGGCCAAGCTGCCGATACTAAAGGCGGATGAGAAGAAGGAGCTTTTCAACCGTATTCTGGAAGGCGACGAGGAAGCGCGCGAGCAATATATCTACGGCAATCTGCGCCTTGTCCTAAGCATCATACAACGCTTCTGCAACCGCGGTGAACATATCGACGACATATTCCAGGTTGGCTGCATCGGGCTGATAAAGGCTATTGATAATTTCGACATACAGCAGGGCGTGCAGTTCTCTACCTACGCAGTGCCGATAGGTGTCATCAGGCGAAACAGCTTATTCGTTTGTCATGATCATCCAGGAAAGGCCGAAGGGATCCGTGACATAGCTGTACAGAGCCGCCCACCACTGCTTGGCCGGCGGTTCGATGACCTTGCCGTCCTTCGCTATCTTGTTGAAGAGGGAGATCACTTCCTCTTCGGTGTCGAAGGAGAGAGACAGGCAGAAGCTTTCGCTTGACACGGGAGTTGCGGCTCCGTCTGTGAGGTAGAGCAGGGTGTCGCTTATCACGACCTCTGAGTGCATGACGAAATCCGGCGGAAGTGATTCGTCCATGCCGTGATCCGGCGGCGCGTCGCGGAAGTAGTATATGGCGCGCACCTCCGCGCCGAGTATGTCCTTGTAGAAAGTTATTGCGTCGTTGCAGTTGCCTTGGTAGCTGATTGTTGGTATAAGCATGTGTACATGCCCCTTTCGTAGTTTGATGCCCTAATCATAGCACATCAAACACGGCAACAGTATGTCCTGTTTCGCGGGATGCAGTAAATTATTCTAGCTTAGCAGGCCGCTGTAGAGTTCCGGCCGTCTGTCGCGGTAGATGTTCATGCCGGTGCGGATGCCTTCGACGATGGAGAGGTCCATTTCTTCGGAAATAATCTCTTCAAAGTCGCCGCCTTCGCGCAGGATGTCGCCCCAAGGACTGATGACCGCGGAGTGTCCGCCGTACCTGACGTCGCCGGCGGTTCCCACGGAGTTGGTGCAGCAGACGAAGATCTGGTTCTCGATGGCGCGTGCCTTGTTGAGTGTCTGCCAGTGTTCAAGCCGGGCTTGCGGCCACTGCGCCACCACAAAGAGTATGTCTATGGTGGTGAGCGACATTGTGCGGATCATCTCGGGGAAGCGGATGTCGTAACAGATCGCGATGCCGCAGCGCACGCCGTCCAGCTCGAAGGTGGAGAGGTGGCCGCCCTTGCTAAAGTGCAGATCTTCGCCCATGGGGCTGAACAGGTGGGCTTTGTTGTAGGACGCGACAAGGCAGCCTTGGCGGTCGAAGGTGTAGGATGTATTAAAGATGTTATCGTCGTACCGGGTTATGACGGAACCTGCGATGATGTTCACGCCGTGTTCCTTGGCCAGCGCGCCCAGCACGCGTTTTGTGCGGTTGCCTTCCTTGTCGGCCGGGCTGTTGGGGCTGTATTTCGGGAAGAAGCCGAGATTCCATGTTTCGGGCATGGTTATTACGTCGGGCTTGGATTCGGCGGCTTTGCGCACAAGGCTTACGGCGTGGTCGAAGTTGTAGTCGGGTTCGCCGAGCAGCATATTCATCTGGATCATGCTAACTTTCACGGGTGTGGCTCCTCTCAATATAGTTTTGCAGGGTGTCGATAATGGGCTTTACGGTGCGGCGGTATGTGAGATCCAGGTGGCTGCGCATGGCCTCACGCGCCGTATCCGCGTCGCCTTCCTCCACCGCGCTGTAGATACGGCGGTGTTCTTCGACGACTTGCCGGCTCTGCGCGGGGTTGTCGAAGGTGCTCTGGGACTCCATCCGGAGGAACTGATCGCGAAGATCTTCCAGCGCGTCCAGCATCATGTTGTTGCCGGCGGCTTCAAACAGCCTTACATGGAACTTGCGATCCAGCTTGTAGAGTGATGTTTTGTCGGCGTTGTTGCCGATGTTGAGTTCCATCTCTTCGAGGCTGGCGCGTATGCCCGCCAAGGCCGCGGGTGTGCGGCGGCGTGCCGCCAGCTCGATGCCGGCCAGCTCGATAACATAGCGCATCTCCAGAATGTCCTCGGCCTGCTTGCGGCTTAGCGTAACTATCTGTATGCCCTTGCCGCGCATAAAGCTGATGTAGCCCTCTTTTTGAAGCTCCAGCAGAGCCTCGCGGACGGGGGTGCGGTTTATGCCGAGTTCACTGCACAGGGCGTCCTGCGAATAGAACTCGCCGACCTTTATCTTACGGTACAGAATGGCTTCCTTGATCATCTGGTACGCGACTTCCTTGTAAGTAGGAAGGATAACCGAGTCACCTCGTGGCGGCTGATGGTCCATATGTACCTCCGTTTAGGAACTGTTAATCAACAGTTCCTAACTATCTGCATCGTTTGCGGGTTAAACGCTGAGGGAACAACTTCGGTGTGCGGGAACTTGCCCGCCAAGTACCGGCAGAGCAGGGGAACTATGTGTACTTCGCTGTAGTAGTGTGTCGCGTCTATCAGGCAGAGGCCAAGGTCTGCGGCTTCCTGCGCCTTGTGATACTTGACATCGCCCGTGATGTATACGTGGCAGCCCTGCGCCTTGGCGGCTTGCAGGAAGGGCGTGTCGCACGCCGCGCCGCCGCACAGCCCCACGCGGCTCACGGGCGACGACGCTTCGCCGCAGAAGGAAATGTGCGGTGCGCCAAGCCGTTCGCGCACAAACTTCGCGAACTCGCCCAGCGGCACAGGTGTTGGAAGATCACCCACGCGGCCAAGGCCGGCGGCATTTTCCGCGCCGCCCATCAACACTTTCCGCCCGGCAAGCCCCAGCACGCCGAACAGCGCGTCGTTAACGCCGCCTTCGGCTGAATCCAAGTTGGTGTGTGCGGCATAGACCGCGATGTTTGCGCGCAGAAGGCGAATGATACGCCGGCCGGTTGGCGTGTCCGACGTAACGGACTTTAGGCCGCCGAAGATCAGCGGGTGGTGCGCCACGATCATGTCAGCGCCGGCGGACAGGGCTTCGTCTATCACGCCGTCAACAACATCCAGCGCGACAAGAACTTTGCGGACGCGGGCATCACTTTCGCCGACCATCAGGCCAACATTGTCCCAGTCCTCCTTCAGCGCGACCGGCGCGAGAGCCTCTACTTCCGACGCGATATCGCGCACGTATACTATGTTAGTGTTGTCCATATCATACCTCGTTATGAGCGTCGCGGAGCCGTTCGGTTTCCGCGAGCTTTGCCGTGCCGGCACTGCCAAGCGGCGCGGCCTTGCGGATGTCGTCCGCGATCTTGGCGTACCGCGCGGCCATCATGCGGCAATAGCCTAGGAACGCGGGCGGGCGGGTGCGCAGCAGATGGCGGCCCAGCAGATATTCCCTGCCGCCGTAGTCCGCCTCCCGCGGGGCGCCGGCGCGGATGTCCAGTATGTTGTAGTACTTGCCGTCGTCCTCCGTCATGTCCTCGGCGAAGATGTTAAAGCCAAGGCCGTGGACGGCGCGGCGCAAATACGGTACGTCAAGGTGCGGCGAAAGGATCAGCTGGCCGGCACTTGCCGCCACGTCACGGCCGGCGCGGAGGATGTCAGCCAAAAGCCTGCCGCCCATGCCGGAGATCACGATGGTGCCGGCTTCGCCGGGTTGCAGTACGTCAAGCCCGCCGCCCAGCCTGAAGTCTATGTCGGTGATTCCCGCGGAGGCGGCGTTGCGCCGTGCGTGGGAAAGCGGGCCGGGGTTGATATCCGCGGCGATGGCGCGTGTGGCCAGGCCGCTTTGTATGGCGAAGATCGGCAAATGCCCGTGATCCGTGCCGATGTCCGCGATGTCCGCAAAGGCGATATGCCCCGCGATTGTCTGTATACGCTTCGATATAATCATTAGACCTCTTTCGAAACTAGCCGACACCATCTTTGCGGCCAGTTTCACGCAATGCGTCGTCGCTTTTTCCTACGCTGACGCTCCGGATGCTAAACGTGTGCCACCGGCACACAGCATTCTTGC
>WRAA01000037.1 GCA_009780445.1 Defluviitaleaceae bacterium | reverse complement strand
GCCTGTTTTAAGGGTATAAATAAAGTCTCACTCACTTACAACCCCTTTCTATTTTCTAAACATAGAAATAGAGGTGGAAAGAGTGCGTGATTTTCTTTGCAATTCAATTTTGCGCGAAGATATGGAAGCGATATTTGCCCGGACAGACTACTCTTCAATGATAGGTAAGACCATTGTTATTACAGGTGCTTACGGCATGTTGGCATCATACATGGTTTACTTTATGATATACCTTAACAAAGTTAAAAGTTATAATATCAAAATCATATCCTTGTCTAGGGATTCAGAAAAACTTAGGTCACGTTTTGGGGTTTACTGCGACAACATAGTACAGATAGCTTGCTCTGTTAATGACCCGATGGATATAGACTGTGATTTTATCATACATGCAGCTAGTTTAGCGTCGCCCCAGTATTACAGCACCAGCCCGATAGAGGTCATTCTTCCAAACATATTGGGCACAAAAAACTTGCTTGAACTTGCTTGCATAAAGAAAGCAAGATTGCTGTACTTTAGTTCGGTAAGTGTATACGGAAGTTTTCCAAATGGCCACAAACCGGTTTCAGAAAATAATTTCGGTTGGATCGACCCGCTTGATTTGCATAGCTGCTATGATGAGGGTAAGCGAGCAGGCGAATCACTGTGTGCGGCATATTTTAGACAAAAAGGAGTAAATTCCGTAATAGCAAGGATAGCGCACACATATGGCCCTACAATGGATATCGAAGGAGACCCTCGTGTTTTTGCATCTTTTATAAAAAATGCTTTACGCGGGGAAAATATAGAAATAAAGAGTGATGGCACTGCCAAGAGGTTGTTTTGTTATATATCAGATGCAACTGCGGCATATTTTAAGTTGCTAATTGATGGAAAACCTGGGGAAGCATATAATGTTTGCAACACAGAAGAGAGTATCAGCATTAGACAGCTAGGCGAAATTGTGTCAAATATTTCAGGCGTAGATTTTATATTTAAAGAACGTTGTGCTTCTGAAATGTATTTGAATGACAGCAACCCGGATAACATAACATTCCTTAACGATAAGCTGATAGCGTTAGGTTTTGAGTTTAAGGTAGGTGCAGTAGAAGGGTTTAAGCGTGTATTGGATTATTTTAATAAGGAGAGTTCAACGTGAAAAGAATATCGATATTAATACCTACGTACAACGAGGAAGAAAACGTTGAACTTTTAAGCAGTGAGATAATACGTATCTTAAAAGAAAGCTTATCGAACTATACTTACGATATTACATTTATAGATAACTGCTCTAAAGATAGAACTCAGGAAATTATACAGCGATTATGTGTAGATAACCCTAATATCAAAGCTATCTTTAACACAAAGAATTTTGGGCAGTTTAACTCACCTTATTATGGCCTATGCCAAACTACCGGTGATTGCACGGTCTTAGTCTGTGCCGACTTTCAAGACCCTGTAGAACTTATACCCACATTTGTGGCTGAATGGGAAAGTGGGCATAAAATTGTCTGCGGTATAAAAATTAAAAGTGAAGAGAATAAACTAATGTATTTTTTACGCTCCTGTTATTACAAAACCATTAGAAAAATGTCCGACGTTGAACATATAGAACATTTCACCGGCTTTGGATTATACGATAAAGAGTTTATCAACGTGTTGAGAAATTTGGATGACCCTTCTCCGTTCCTGCGTGGCATTGTAGCAGAACTCGGGCCTAATCGCAAAGAAATTCCATATGAGCAAGCCCTGCGCAGAGCCGGAAAAACCAAAAATAACTTGTACCGACTATACGATGCAGCAATGCTTAGCTTTACTTCATATACAAAAATAGGGCTTAGGGTGGCTACAATTTTAGGTTTTATCTTTTCTACGATGAGCTTATTAGTGGCTTTTGTATACCTCATTTTAAAACTGATGTTTTGGGATGTTTTTCCGGCCGGCATGATACCTGTCCTTATTGGAGTTTTTGTTCTTGGTTCATTACAGCTCTTTTTCATAGGACTCGTAGGGGAGTATATCATAAACATAAACGCAAGAATTATGAAAAGACCACTGGTTGTTGAGGAACAAAGGATTAATTTTTCATGCCCAACTGACGATAAACCAGCTAGATAGCTTACTCTCTTGGAGAGTGTCTTTGCTGTTTGAGATGATATTACGAATTCGCTTATAAGTGGGGAGATATATGTTTTTCGCGAAACTATTTAAGGGGTCTGCGCAGGGAGAGCAGGCGGCGGGACACGACGCCGGCTCAAGGGTGCAAGAGAAGCTTGAAGCTATTGGGGCGGAGCTTCGCAGGATAGAGAGCCGCCAGCAAGAGGTGTCGATTCAGCTGGAAGACATGGACGAGTATCTGCGCGGCGGGCAGGAAGAGGCCGCAGAGGCGGCAATGGCTCTTGCCGACATAGTGTTCGACTTCCACCGGTTCTGTGCGCAGGGCAGTGATGCGCGGCTGTTGGAACAGTCCGAGATGATGCGCGCAGCGGCCGCGAAGGCGGCAAGCTCCATGGGGCTTGAAGTTGTTGACGCACAGCTTGGCGTAATGTTTGACACAAACTTACATACGGCGCAGGGAACCGGGAGCGAGCAAGGCAAGCCCGACGGCCTGGTGCTTCAGACCCTCGCCAGTGGATATGTTTACAAAGGAAGGATACTGCGCCGCGCTTCTGTGGTGATAAACAAGGCGGAGGTGCGCCCGTGAAAATAGGAATTGACTTTGGCACGTCAACGTCGGAAGCGGCGTTTGTTGACGAACACGGAAAGATCAATGTGGTGCCGAACCATGCCGGCGAGCTTATCACGCCGTCGATCGTGTACGTTGCCGACGACGGCAGGGTGGTGGTTGGGCGCGAAGCCAAGGAGATGGCCGTGCTGGAGCCTGGACACTCTGTGTTCGAGGTCAAGCGGATGTTCGGGCAGGACACCAAGATTACCCTACGCGAAAAGGAATATTCCCCCGCGGATATCGCGGCAATGATAATCGGTTACTTGGTGGACTGCGCGAAAGCGCATTGCGGCTGCGAAATCGACTCGGCCGTCATTACTGTGCCGGCCTACTTTACCGACGCCCAGCGCAGGGAGGTTATGGCCGCCGGGCAGGCGTGCGGGCTGGAAGTCAGCCGCATCATTAACGAGCCGACTGCCGCCAGCCTGGACTACGGCATAGACCATCTGCGCGACTGCAAGTACATGCTGGTATACGACCTTGGCGGCGGCACGCTGGACGTAACGGTGCTGGAGCTGTTTGAAGGCGTGGTGGACGTAAAATCGAGCTGCGGCAACAATGCTCTGGGCGGCAAGGACTTTGACCAAGCTCTCATCGACCATATCACGGCAAGCATCAAACGTCGCGACAAGGTAGATATAACGCGGGATCTGCGGGCAATGGTCCGCGTGAAGCTTGCGGCCGAAGCCTGTAAGATCGCACTGTCGGAGGATATCGAGCATACCATCGAGCTGCCGTTTCTGTACACAGACAAAGCCGGAAGCCCCGCCGGTTTTTCCGAGAAAGTCAGCCGCACAACCTTCGAAACCATGATTGCAGACAAAATTGACTCAACACAGGCGCAGATCAAGACGGTGCTGTTCGACGCGGGGCTTGAGGCGCATGACATAGACCTGGTGCTGACGGTGGGCGGAAGCACGCGCATACCCTATGTATCAAGCTTCTTGCTGCGCAACTTCGGTTTTGTACCCGAAGCCGCGTCAGACCCGGACATGGCCGTTGTGCGCGGCGCGGCAATACAGGCGGGTGTGCTAAGCGGTATGTTGCCCGAAAACGCCATAGTACTCACCGATATCTGCCCCTACAGCCTTTCGACGGGAGTTCTCAGGCATTCGGGCTTCCTCAGCTTTATAGCCTGCGACACCATCATCCCGCGCAATACAGTCCTGCCCGCGCTGCGCACAAAAATGTATACAACATCCTACGACTATCAATCGAAGGTGCATATAACTGCATACCAAGGCGAGAGCGAAGAACCCGGAGAAAATCTGCTGCTCAATACCTTTGCACTCTCGGGCATACCAAGGGGCAAGGCGGGCAGGGAAGACATAAATATCAGCTTTGAATACGACCTTAACGGAATTTTGATTGTCTCGGCGGAAGTTGCTTCCACGGGGAAATCCGCAACGGTTACTGTTGACACATCACAGGTTGGCGGCAATCTCGATCTGTCGTTGTGGGGTAAGTCGCCCCTGGCCAAGAAGTACCGCAAAATTGTCGCCAAATCAGAACGCCTTGCAAAAATTCACGGTTCAAACGCCGCGGATGTCGAAAACGCCGCCGGCAAGTTCAAGCGCGCTCTTGTCTTGGAGTGGGACGAAGATATTGTAGACAGGCTGGCGCGGGAGCTTTCCGACGCAATCGAAGATCTTGAGGACAGTGAACATTAAGATGGACATTAAGATGAGGATTAGGGCATGAACTATTACGAGCTGCTGGGCATTGGGCGGGATGCCGGCCAAGGCGATATCAAGCGGGCTTACTACGCCGCGGTGAAGCAACACTCGCCCGATTTTGACCCGGAAGGTTTCAGAGCCGTGCGAACAGCTTACGAAACCCTGCAAAACCCCAAAAAGCGCGCTGAGTATGACACCATCTTTGCCGTTGACAATGACATACAGGGCGATATGCTGCGCGCACGCAACCTCGTAGAGACCAACAAGCTCAAGCAGGCTTCAGAGCTGTTGACAAGCCTTTTCAACGCGCACCCCGGATCGCGCGAGGTCGCCCTTCTTCATGCGCGCACACTGCTGGATCTGCGAAAGAGCAAGACTGCCGATGCCATTGCCAAGACGATGCTTGCGCAAGACCCCGGAGATATTGACGCTCTGCTGTTGCGCGCAGAAGTTTCGGTGGTGATGGGCCATACAGCCAAGGCCAAGGAACGCTTCTTGGAAGCTGTTTCCGCGGATCCTGCGAACCGCAGAGTGTGGAATAGTTATGCGCACTTTGCCCTTTCGGAAAGAAATCGGCTGATCTTTGACGTGTTCAACCAAGCCTGGCAGCAAGACCCCAACATGTTCTCCGACAAATACAGCCTGTACCTTGCGGCTACCGCCTACATCCTTGATTTTCACGGCGCAGCAGATGCCGTGCGCTATTTCAATAAATTCACAGAACACTACATAGCCGATAAACACTCAACCCGGCCGGTCTACAACCTCTTGCTGAATGTTCTGTTCGAGATCCTTTCGAATGAAGTTTCCCCGTTTGTTGCGGACCTGGAGAAGATCCTGCCAAAGCTAGAGGAAAGCCCCTTCAAGCAGGATGACGACAAGGCAAAATTCAACATACTGCGCAACAGCATATCCATAGATAGGTTACACCGCGATGACGAAATTCACGACGTGCTGACAGATCTTACGGAGTGTCTGCTCCGGGACGATGTGGATCAGGAAGCCAAGCTCGGCATGGAAGTCTACATCGTGTCTGTTCTTGGCACCATACGCCCCTCCATACGCCGCTTGCAAGCCAAGTACCCCGAACTGTTCAAGCTTAACCAAGCCTTCTATCTCGATGCCCTAAACCCTAAGAAGGAAGAGTCTCTCACCAACAAGTACTACAGCATTCACCGCAAGCTGTTATCCGCCGAAAAACTTTCCCCGAACAACACTGGCGATGAACTTGCCGAACCGCCCACAACCTTCGTCCGCGAGGCTCCCAAAATCGGGCGCAACGACCCATGCCCCTGCGGAAGCGGTATGAAGTACAAAAAGTGCTGCCGCAATGAAGCTTGACCGTCTGATGGGCATACTCACGATTTTGTTACAAAACGAACGTGTTACAGCCCCCTATCTAGCCGAAAAGTTTGAAGTCAACCGCCGCACAATCAGCAGAGATATAGACGCGCTCTGCCAAGCCGGAATACCTGTCGTGACCCGCCAAGGTTCAGGCGGCGGTATTTCCATTGCAGAGGGCTTTAAGCTGGACAAAAGCGTGCTGACCGCAAGCGAGTTGTCGGGCATAATAGCCGCCCTCAAGGGCATTGGCAGCGTATCGGAACAAACACGGATTGAACGCACTTTAGATAAGCTGGGCGCAAATTCTGACGCGGTAGTATCCTTGCACGAGCCTGTGGTAATCGACCTGGCTTCGCACTATAAAGGAGAATTAACCGCCAAGATTGAAACCATTAAGCAAGCCATTTTTGAAGACAAGATTATCGAGTTCGACTACTTCTACGAAAAAGGCGAGAGCCGCCGGCGCATTGAGCCGTATATCGTAGTTTTTCAGTGGACATCATGGTACGTGTTTGGCTTTTGCACTGAACGGCAGGATTGGCGCATGTTCAAGCTGCATCGGCTCTGGCACATAACTACGACCGACGAACAATTCGCCAAGCGTAACATCCCGCCCGAAAAACGCGATTTTAACCATCACTTGGAAGATAAGTATACGCTTGTGGCTATGTTCGATAAATCCGTCAAGTACTTGCTTATCGACGCCTATGGACTGGATAGCTTCCATGAATCCGGCGATGGCCTGTATTTTGAGATCGGTTACGATAACAAGCACTATATGATAAGCTGGCTGCTCGGATTCGGGGGCAAGGTCAAGGTATTAGAGCCGGCCGGCCTTGCCGAGGAAATCCAAGCCATCGGCAAAAATATTTTCGACCGTTATGTATAGCCATTCAACTTGAAAACACTACAAGCAAACGCAGGATTTTTGCGTAAGTGCTAGGAATGAGGGACGACGCGTACCCACAGGGTACGCTAGAAGCGAATGACGACGCAATTGCGCAAAAAGACAAGTTTGATTGGAATGTTTTCAAGTTGAATGGCTATAACATGACCATACAATAAGAGCGCGACGATTGATGCCGTCGCGCTCTTATTGTATGGTCAAATTGCCCAGTTGCCGTTGATGAAGATTGGCACTTCGCGGCCGTCGGCGGTGAAACCTGTTGCGCAAAGATCCGCCGTGCCGAACATAAAGTCTACGTGGGTGATAGAGTCGTTGATGCCGCAGGCTTCGGCCTGTTCCGGCGAAAGGCCGTCATAGCCGTGTATCATGGGGTAGGCCTTGCCCAGGGCAAGGTGGCAGGATGCGTTTTCGTCGAAGAGAGTGCTGTGAAAGCGCGTGTTCATCCGCGATATCGGCGAGAGGTGCGGCACCAGGGCGACTTCGCCCAGCATACGCGCCCCCTCGTCAAGCTCGAGAATACCCTCCAGCACCTTGGCGTTCCTGCCGGCCTTGTGCGACACCACCCTACCCGCCTCGAAGGCCAGCTCGAAGTCCTCGATCGTTACGCCGTTGTAGGTCAGCGGCATGGACGCGACGACGCGCCCCTTCGCGCTCCGGCAATGCGGCAGGGTGTAGACTTCCTCCGTGGGAATGTTCGGGAAGAAGTGCTTGCCGTCGGCGGCGGTGTTGGAGCCGCCTTCCCAGTAATGCCCGCGCGGAAGCTCCAGCCGCAGGTCTGTGCCAAGCGCGTTGGTAAAGCGCAGAGCCGCAAAGGCGGAGCCGTTCAGGAAGTTCAGCCGCTCCTTGAACATTCTGTCGTGTTCCTGCCAAGCCGCGACCGGGTCAACGTCCACCCGCGAAGCTCCCAGGATCTTCGCCCACAGCGCACCAACAGCCTCTTCTTCCGCGAGATCAGGAAACACCTTCGCCGCCCACGCCCGCGACGGAACGCCGGCCACCGTCCAGCGGACGCGGTTTGCGGAGATCATTTCGTCGTGCGCCTTAAACGCCGTGCCGGTGGACTTCGACGCGTCCTTGATACGCTCCGGCTCCACTTCGGACAGAAGCTCCGGATCGTCGGAATCTATGAAGATGTAGCAGGCGTTGATGCCGTCGTAGTATCTGTAATACTCCACGCGCCAAGGATCCACGCGCCGGAGAGCCTCGTGGTCTGCCCGAAGGTACATCATCTTGGACACGGCCTCGTCTGCCCAATGTACGTGGACGTGCGCCGCGCCGGCGTTGTAGGCCGCGTCCGCCAGAAGCCGCACAAAGGCGGCTGTCTCGGTGTCCGCGGTGATGACGACCCTCTGGCCGGACTGCACGTTCACACCCTTGCGCACAATAAGTTCCGCGTAGGCTCTGATACGCCGCTCCATGCTACGCCCAGTTTCCGCCGGCAAACACCACAACTTCCTTGCCCTCCGCGGTGATGCCCGTGATTTCCATATCCGCCGTGCCGAACATGAAGTCCACATGGGTGATGGACTCGTTCACGCCGCGCTTTAGCGCCTCGTCCTTGGGCAGATCTTCGTAGCCGTGTATCATCGGGTAGGCCTTGCCCAGGGCGAAGTGGCAGGACGCGTTCTCATCGTACAGGGTGCAGTTAAACAGCAGCTTCATCTCGGAGATGGGAGACTTGTACGGCACCAGCGCGATTTCGCCCAGCATCCCCGCGCCTTCGTCCAGCTCCAGGATGCTTGCCAGCGCGGCCTCGTTCTTCTCCGCCTTGTAGGCCACGACCTTGCCGTCCTTGAAGGTCAGCTCAAAGTTCTCGATGGTTACGCCGTTGTAGGTCAGCGGCATGGACGCCACGACTCTGCCGTTTGCCGTGTGGCAGTTCGGCAGGGTGAACACTTCCTCCGTGGGGATGTTCGGGAAGAAGTCCACACCCTTGGTGTCCGGCGCGGAGCCGCCCTTCCAGAAATGCCCTTGCGGAAGCTCCATGGTGATGTCCGTGCCAAGCGAGTTCTTGAAGCTTAGCTGTTTGAAGGCGGCCTTGTTCAGGAACTCCACCTTCTCCTTGAACACCTTGTCGTGCGCTTCCCACGTGGCAAGCGCGTCTTGGTGTACGCGTGAGGATTCTATGATCTTCTCCCACAGAGCCTCAACAGCTCCGGCTTCGGGTAGGTTCGGGAACACCTTGGCCGCCCAGGCCGGCGAAGGAACGCCCGCGATCGTCCAGCGCACGTGGTTGCCCATTGTGAGGCGGCGGTGTTCCGCCAGGCCGATGCCCGTGGCCTTTGCCGCGTTCTTGATGCGCTCCGGCTCCACACCCGCCAGCAGGTCCGGATCGTCCGAAATAATGTTGATGAAGCACGCGCCCGCGTCGTCATAGTCCTTGAAGAACTGTACGCGCCACGGCTCGATGCTCTTGAACACTTCCGCGTCAGCGCGCAGGTAGTTCATCCTTGTGATAACCTCGTCCGCCCAGTTCATTATAACCTGGGACGCGCCCGCGTCATACGCGGCCTTGGCCACGATCCGCACAAACGGCGCACTGCCGATATCCGCGCGTATCACAACCTTCTGCCCCTCCTGCACGTTCACGCCCTTTTTTACGATCAGTTCGGCATAACTTTCCTGCCTCTTGATATCCATGCACCCATCTCCTCATTAGTAAATTGTATGTCGTAAGCCGCTAAGCGGCAGTATTACCCGCTAAACGGCAACGCTCCCCAGATGTTGCCTATGGCAATGCCCGTCAGATTGCCGATGATTACGCCCCACAGAGCCATGAGGATCAGCGGCACAAGGATCTTGTTCCACTTCATGGTTGCGACCAGGGCGGCCACCGTCGGCGGCCCGCCGATGCAGGCGTTAAGCGAGGCCAGAGGCCCTTCCACGCGCCAGTTAAACTTCTTCGCGCAAAACAGTATGCCCACTGTCGCCATGATAAACACCATAGTGTACGAAAACAGCACTATCAGTCCGGACGAAACGATCAGCGCGATATTCGCCGTTGTGCCGATAGTGACGAACCACACCAGCATCAGCAAGGTGCCGATCTCCGACGCGCCCTTGACATTTGTTAAAAACTTAGGGAATATCGTCGCCAAGGCCACAGTGATAAACGTCATCAGGATGAAGTTGTTGCCGAAGATCTGCCGCGTAACGAAGCCCAGTCCGTCGATAGAGTTGACCCACCGCGTTATCACCGACGACGTGCCAAAAACGGCAAAAGCAATGGCCAGGCACTGCATGATGCTTACCATGCTGATCTGCGTCGGCGCCGCGCCGTCTGTAACGACTTCGGCTTCGGAAAGATCTTCCTCGTCCGCGCCGATTCTAAAGTTCTTGCGGATATATTCGCTCCTGTAGATGATGTTGATGAAGAACACCATCACCGCCACGAAGAAGTTGCCCACGATTGTGATGCCGAAGAGGAACTCCGGCGTAAGCGCGAAGATCTGCGACAACGCCACGACGTTCACTGTGCCGCCGATGAACCCGCCTGTCTGCGCGGCGGCGTATTCCCTGATACCCTCGACATTGCCGAATATCAGCGGAATCAGCAGCGCGCCCACAAAGCAGATGGCGGCGATTATGTTGTAGATCACGAAGAACTGGCCGGACTCCTTGATGATCCGCTTCAAGTCAGACTTGAACAGCAGCAGGGGGATCGCCAGCGGCAGCAGTATCCCGCTGACATTGCCGTACACCGGCGACGCGAAGGGTATTACCCTAAAGTTCGCCAGAGCAATGCCCAGGATGATGCATATGACCATGGAGCTGACGGTCTTTGCCCACTTCCACTTCCCTTCCATCGAAACAGCCGCGCCGACAATGCCCAGAAGGGCGACCCACATCAGCACCGTGTCATCCGGCGCGATCAACGTTGTTGCAGTTTCTGCCATGACCATACCTCCCTAGTTAATCTTAAAGTTGAAGTACGTATCGGGATACGCTTCCTCTTTTAACACGTAATGCCACCACTCCTTGTTATATGCAAGGAAGCCGTGTTCCATCATAACATTTTTCAAAATTGCGCGGTTGCCCTCCTGTTCGGGCGTAATATCCGCCGCGCCGTGGTTGGACCGCTTGTCCATGAAGTCAAACGGCGTACCCATGTCCAGCTCCTGCCCTGTCTGCTTGCTCACCAGCGTCAGGTCTATCGCGCTGCCCCGCGTATGACCTGACCTCGGCGCGACATAACCTCCGGGAATGATCCTGTCCTTGCCGATATTCGGGTAGAAGTATGGTTTCATCCTGTTGTCGGCCACGTCTCCCGCCCATCTCACAATATGATCCACCGCCATCTGCGGCCTGTACGCGTCAAACACCTTCAACACATAACCCGCGGCAGACATCTTGCCGCTCACCGCACACAGAGCATCCGCCACCTCCTCGGTACAGATTATAACCGGAGATTCATACCCCTCAAACCTCGCGCCCACCAAGTTATAGGTTGAGTAGTAGCGCACGTCCTGGATAATGTCCGGCACTCTGTCGCTAAGGTACACAAAACCTTTCGGAAAACTATATTGCATACGCACCTCCCGCGTAAGTATAGCATACTTCGGCACTAACAACAAGAACCCGACGGACAAATCCGGCGGGTTCTTGCGTTTTGCGTTGGATTACTTAGTTACCGGGCTTGTAGCCGGAGCTTCCAGCCATCTGACGCTCCTGGGCTTCGATCATCTTCTTGACCATGTAGCCGCCTACAGATCCGTTTTGAGCCGAAGTAAGGTCGCCGTTATAACCTTGCTTGAGCGGAACGCCGATTTCGCCGGCTACTTCGTACTTGAACTGGTCGAGCGCGGCGCGTGCTTCAGGCACTGCCTTGCGGTTGCTGCTTGTATTGTTGTTCATGATGTTACCTCCAATGGGTTTCGACTGTATCGAAATATGAGTTTGCGGCACACATCGTCATCGCCTCTCGGCTGTTACATGTGCCACAATCATATTATTGCCGTATGCCAGTGTTTTATAAGAGGTAATATCACGAAAGGCCGGTAAAATCATGCTGTCGCAACGCTTCGAAAATGACGACGGCGGCGGAGCTTGCAAGGTTGAGGGATCTTGAGCCTTTGCGCATGGGAATACGCAGAGCCGTGTCGGCGTAAGCGTCCAGAATTTCGCGGGGGATGCCGGCGGATTCACTGCCGAACATTATGAAGTCGCCCGGCGCGAAGCGTATGTCTGAATAGGTTCGCGCCGCGCCGGTCTCGACCATGTAGACGCGCGGGTTGTTATTGCGGCGTTTAAAGGTCTCGAAATTTTCGTAGAACGAAACATCCAGATCGTGCCAATAGTCCATGCCCGCCCGCGCCAGCTTCCTGTCGTCTATCACGAAGCCAAGAGGGTGGATAAGGTGCAGGCGCGAACCCGTCACAGAACAGGTGCGCCCGATATTGCCGGTGTTCATGGCAATTTCGGGCGCGTACAGAACTACATTCAGCATCTAGCGTCCGCCCTTGTCGTAGGGCTGGCCAACGGCCTTTGGAGCCATGGTGTTCTTGGACGTAAAGGCCAGAACTATCAGCGTGGCGATAAACGGCGACATGCGGTAGAAGTGCGCGGGTAT
>WRAA01000036.1 GCA_009780445.1 Defluviitaleaceae bacterium | reverse complement strand
TCGAAAGACAAGGAAGTGACGACGCCGCGAACCCGAAGTGGTTCGCAAGGAGGAGCTGACGCGGGATTTCGGCAAAAAGACCGCGAAGGCGCATTAAATTTAGTATTGGAGGAGCACTAGTTTCGGATGAGGTCTAATTAGTTCTGAAGGAGTGACGGTATGAGCGGCACACTGTACCTATGCGCGACACCCATCGGCAATCTGGAGGACATCACCCTACGCGTCCTGCGCATCCTGCGCGAGGCCGACATAATCGCCGCCGAGGACACACGCCACACCCGCAAGCTGCTGAACCACTTTGAGATAACCACGCCGCTTACGTCCTATCACGAGCACAACAGCCGCGCAAAGGGCGAACATCTGCTGGACATCCTGCGAAGCGGCAGGAGCGTCGCCCTTGTAACGGACGCGGGTATGCCCGCCGTGAGCGACCCCGGCGCGGACATCGTGCGCCTCTGCCACGAACACGGCCTGCCCGTCACATGCGCGCCCGGCGCGTCGGCGCACTCCGCGGCTCTTGCCGTGTCCGGCCTTGGCGGCGGCGAATTCATCTTCGGGGGCTTCCTGCCCCGCGGCACAAAAGAACGCCGCCAAAGAATAGCCGATCTGGCCGACGAACACCGCACGGTAATCTTCTACGAAGCCCCGCACAGGCTGCGCGAGACCCTGCAAGACCTTGCCGCCGGCCTGCAAGCGAACCGCAAGGCCGCCATAGTAAGCGAGCTGACCAAGATGTACGAAAAGTGCGTCATCGGCAATCTGCCGGAGATATCAGAAACAGCCGCGCAGACAGAGCTTCGCGGCGAATTTGTGATAGTGCTGGGCGGGGCAAGCAAGCAGGATCTGCAAGACCGGGAGCGCGCCCAGTACAGCGGCATGAGCGCCGCCGAACACGTAGAGGCCTACATACAGACAGGGCTTGACCCAAAGGCCGCAATGAAGGCCGCCGCCCGCGACAGGGGCGTGTCCAAGTCCGTGATCTACAAGGAGATGCTGTCGTAATGCGCCCTACCTCTGCGCACCGGTGTTGAACAGCTGCTCGAACTTCGACAACAGCACAAAGTTTCCGCGCACCTTCAGCTGACCCACCATGAACGCCTTCTGCGCCGTAACCTTGCCCTTCACAACCTGTTTCCAGACCTCGCTGTCGGCAAGAATGGTTATGTCGGGCTGCGCGGCCTCGCCTTCCAGATAGGCGCACTCCCCGCCGTTGATGGCGATATGCCCGGAGAAGCCCTCCTCCCCGCTGATGTTGAACTGTATCGTCTCCGCCACGCCGGCCGACATCTGCGGCTGGAAGTGATGCACCAGGCTCTGGGTGAGCTGGCGGCATGTGGGCAGTCTGGGCGGGGCGGCCGCCGCCGTGTCCTGCAGCTCTTCCGCGAAGAGGTTCTGCTTGCGCGGCCTTACCTCGGCCGTCTGCACGGGTGCCGGCACCTGCGGCGGTGTCTGCGCCGTGCCAAGCTTGTTGGCGAAGAACTGGGTGATCTCGCTTATGTCGCGCTCCTGCTCCTCCTTGACGCTGCTGATACCAAGCTTTTTCAGCAGCTCGTCCTCCGGCCGGGCCGGCGGCACCTCCTCCGCGGCCGGCAGAAGCCTAAGCCGCGGCGCGTCGCCCGCGTGCGCATAAGCCCCCGCCTCATCGGCATATTCCTCGGGAAGGAAGAACTTCCGGTTCGCCCGCGCCATGCGGTAGAACTCCTCCGCCTGACGCTCCAGATAGGCTCGTGCTTCGTCCCCCGGCGGCACACCTGTTTGGCCGCGAAGCGTCACCCGCACAGCGTCGTTCGCGCCGGCGCGGTGTAACATTCTCGAATAACCTTCCAGCGCGGCCCGTATGCCCGCGCCCTTGTGCGTAAGCACGGGCATACAGTTCTTGCCGCTGATGCAGCCCGCATATGCCGGATGCTCCAGATGCTCCGCGAAAACTTCCAACGCCGCGCCCTTGCCGTATGGCGACACAGCCGCGCCGATAATCACGGCGGACGCACTCTCCGCCGTCTTTACAATATTGTCAATAACCGCGCAACGCTGTCCGTCATAGTACGGTATCGTCATCAGCGCGAGGTTCATCTGCACCACATCCACGCCAAGCTCCGACAATGTTTCGTGGATGATCTTCAAGACCAAATCCAGCCCGTGGTCGTAGCCCGGCAGCCCGGTATTAAGCGATAGTATCTTCATGTCAGCCCTCTCCCGTACACATCTGCAACAATTATAATCCGCGCAAGCCCGCTTGACAAGACATTTGCCAAAATATTGCGCCATCTTGCAAAATCACCGCGCTTTTGCTATTGAACTTACCGCGGATTTCTAGTACACTGATTAGGAACAAACTTAGGAGACATTTCCCATGCGTAAAGTTATAGCACTCACAGGCGGCGGCACGGCCGGGCATGTCGTGCCGAATATCGCCCTGGTGGACGCTCTGCGCCAAGCCGGGTTCGACGTACACTACATAGGCGCGGCAAACTCCATCGAGAGCGAACTGTCGCGGGATGCCGGCCTGACCTTCCACGCGATCTCAACGGGCAAGCTGCGGCGTTCGCTCTCCCCGGCCGACACCCTCAAGAATCTGCGAGATCAATTCGCCTTCGCAAAAGGCATTTACGACGCGCGGCGCGTGATGGCCGCCCTTCGCCCAAGCCTGATATTCTCCAAGGGCGGTTATGTCGGCGTGCCTGTTGTGCTTGCGGCGCGTTGCCTCGGCATAAAGTCTCTGATACACGAATCGGACATCACGCCCGGCCTTGCCAACAGGCTGTCCTTCCCCTTCGCCGCCCGCATCTGCGTAAGCTTCCCGGAAACGCTGGCGCGTGTGCCAAGCGGCAAGGGCGTGCTGACGGGCACCCCCCTGCGCCGGGAGATCTTCGGCGGAGACCGCCAAAAGGGGCTTCGCCTTGCCGGCTTCTCCGACACTCTGCCCGTGCTGATGGTCGTCGGCGGCTCCAGCGGCTCCCGCGTTATCAACGAGACCGTGCGCTTCGCCCTGCCGGAGCTCCTGGCCGACTTCCAAGTGCTGCACATGGTGGGCAAGGGAAATCTGGAAAAAACCGCCGCCCCCGGCTACGCCCAGTTTGAGTATCTTAAATCGGATCTGCCCCACGTGCTTGCCGCGTCCGACATCGTAATATCCCGCGCCGGTGCGAACGCGATACAGGAGTTCCTGGCTCTGCGCAAGCCCGCCCTGCTCATCCCCCTGTCCAAGACATCCCGGGGGGATCAGGTTCAGAACGCCGAATCCTTCCTGCGCCACGGCTACGCCAACGTGCTGCGCGAAGAAGACCTCACGCCGAGCCAACTGGCGGCGCAGGCCCGCGATCTGTACAGCACGCGCCAAGTCTATATCGAGAAGATGTCCCGCGCCAAGCAGTCAAACGGCCGGGATGAAACCATAAAACTGATACTGTCCTCCGTACAATAGACCTCTTGCACAAAGGAGACTACCAATGAAGCCATCAATCAAGCTTACAACAAAACGGGCGAAGAACCTCCTGCTGACACTCCCCATACTGGCAGGGCTTACCCTGTCCAGCTGCACCGAAGCGGATCAGTCCGCATCTGGCCTTGCCGCCTTCTTCCCCATCAAGGCCGACACCCTGGTCACCTTCACCGTCGAAGGCTTCGACATCCCGGGAACCCGCACGATCTACAACACCTATGTCAGAGGCAACCGCACCCAGCGCATGGTGCTTGCCACAGACTTCCCGCCGTCTCTCGAAATTGTGAAGGTCGGCGCGGATCAAGTCTCCCTGATCTTCGGCGACCCCCACCACTACTCCGTCGAAGACCTAACGGACGTATCTCCCGCGCAGGAAATCATAATCCTGCAAGCTCCCGTCGAAGTCGGCACAAGCTGGGACAAGGGCGGCCTGCCCTCCGCAATAACCTCCGTAGACGCGTTGGTCGAGACCCCTCTCGGCACCTTCACCGCGGTGCAAGTCACAACCACCCTGCCGGACGGCTCCCAAGAACGCTTCTACTACGCCGAGGGAATCGGCCTGATAAAGTCCGTACACCCGAACCCGCTTAACACCTTCACCGTAACGCTCTACAGCATCGAAACCGACGTACCCGCCGCGATCCCCGTGGCGATGCTCTTCCCGAACATCACCGACAACGTGATAATAGTCGAGCCGCGCACCCTCCGGCTGCCCACCAACGCCGACTTTGTGCCGCAACTCGCCCAAGAACTCAGCACAGCCCCAAACCCGGACACCCTGCCCCTCCTGCCCCACGCAGACGCCATCAACTCCATCGAGATCTTCCGCGCGCAGTCCCTGGCGCACGTTGACCTAAACTCAAGCTTTCGGGAATGGAACGACCTTGGCGACGGCACCATCGGCACGGTGTTCATGGCTCTCACAAACACCATCGGCCTGTTCGCCGAAGTCAACCACGTGTCCTACAGCATCGACGGCGCGCCCTTCACATGGGGGCCTATCATGCTGGCCGAAGGCGAAGCCGTGCGCGTCCACGACTTCAGCGAGATCACCGGCCAATGACGGAGCAGACAATCGCCTCCTACGCGGCCACACGCGCCCTGCTGGAGGCCAACGGCCTTCGCGTGAAGAAGAATCTCGGGCAGAACTTCCTCATCGACACCTTTGTGCTGGACAAGATCATAGCCGCGGCGGATGTCACCGACGGCGACCTCGTGATCGAGATCGGCCCCGGCCTCGGCGCGCTTACCCAGGCTCTTACGACACGCGCCGGGCATGTGCTGGCCGTCGAGCTTGACGCGCAGCTGGCGCAGATCCTGCGCGACACCCTTGCCGGCCGCGACAATCTCACGGTACTCCACGCCGACGCACTAAAGTGCGACTGGCAGGAGCTTGCACGCGCCCACGGCCACACCCGCTTCAAGGTCGTGGCCAACCTGCCCTACTACATAACAACCCCGCTGATAATGCGCCTGCTGGAAGGCACAGCCCCCGTGGCCTCCATAACGGTGATGATCCAGCGCGAAGTCGCCGCGCGGATGCTCGCGAAGCCCTCCACCCGCGACTACGGCGCGCTCACCCTTGGCGTGGCCTACCGCGCAAACGCGCGCATCGCGGCCAACGTTCCGCGCAACTGCTTCATACCCCGCCCCGGTGTGGACTCCGCCGTGGTTCACCTTGACGTACTTGAAACACCGCCGGTACACACCGCCGACGAAACCCTGCTCTTCGGCATAATAAAAGCCGCCTTCTCCCAGCGGCGCAAAACCCTTGTGAACTGCATCTTCAACATGGACGGCAACACCCTGCCCAAGGACGCCATCGAGAACCTTCTGACAAACAACGGGCTTGACGGCAACGTGCGCGGCGAAGCCCTAGGCCTGCAAGAATTCGCGCAAATCGCCGACGCCTTCGCCCGGAGCAGCACTTAGGGGGGGATCTCAATGAATTGGACTTCCTAATGCAATAGCCGCATTATTTGCATTAGGGGCAATAATATCTTTTAGACTTGCTGTGTTATGCTTAACTAACAAAGGGGTTCAAGTCTTTGTAAGGGAAGATGAAAAGGGAAAGTTTAAGGAAAAAGAATACTTACGTTCTTTTACTTATCTATGGTTTTTTGTATCTGCTCTATTTGTGGTTGCTGCAATTGGCGTATTTATGGAATGGGGTACAGACCATATCACCTTCTTTTGGCTAATTAATATAGTCATCAGTACAGGATACGGATATATACGGAAAAGCAAGCGTTTTCGCAAAGACCCAACCGCAGTAGATGTACAAAAAGAACCTACAGACAAAGAATTAGATATGATGGGTTATGGAATGATATCGTTCTATTTTTTGCTTCCGTTTATCCTGTTGCTATTTGCTTTTCGACGACCTTAATCATCAATCCCTAGCGAAACGCCTGGTGCTTGATAAATAGACCTCTTCCGAAATTAGCCGATACCATCTTTGCGGTTTTAACCATTTTTAGTTACAATATCAATAGGCTTGCCAAGTTTTGCAAGCAACCATTCTATAGCTTCGTTGTGTTCTTTAGCTAGTTCCTCATTACTCATGTTTAGGTGGCGTAATGAATTTTCATCACGGATTTTTCTGATTTCGTCCATCATACTACTTACTTTCATTCTTCATCCTCCTCAATCAACATCGTGGGTGATATAATGCCAATTTCCTTGTACATATGAATTGTATTTACTACTCTTATCTTATTGATAATTTTGAAATTTACTAAATGCTTGAAGTTCCACGACACTATAGCATCACAGCTGTAGACAACGGCATATGCTATATGCAAACAATCATCACGACTTTTTTCACGAAGCACCCCACCCTTGATATATTCATCAGCCAGCAAAAAAACTTCATCCGCTTCCCTGAGTACTTGAAATTTTAGTTGTTCTAACTTTTCAAACATCTTACTTTGTCTGGGTTCAGGGCATTTTCTAATTTCGTCAATCACCACAGGAGATATAAATATTTCATATTTACCGTTAATTAAACCATCCCATAGGATATGAGTATCATTCATCTTTTCGGGAGTATCCTCTGCAAATAAATGACTGATTGTTGATGTGTCCAGATATAATTTTAACTTCCTCATGCGGTAACTCCTTTCAGGCAGTAGGCTTATTTTAACATACACGAAATATGATGGGTTATGGAATGATAGCGTTCAACCCCTAACGGAACGTCCAATACTTATGCCCGAAGTAACTCACAAGCACCGCAATGCCGATGCCCGGCAGCCCCGCAAACTCCGGCGGGATCCCAAAGACATTCACGCACAAAGAAATGACCGCTATGTTGACAAAGTACTGCACAACATACACAGCCACAAAACGAACCTTTTCGCCCAAGCTCCTGCCAGGAACACCGCCGCCCGAACGAAACGTAAATATCTTGTTCAGCACATAGCTGTTGACGATGCCCACGCCCGCGCCGGCCGTAGCCGCCAACACAAAGGACATCCCCGCCCACAGCACCGCAAGATACACGGCATAAAACACCGCAGTGTTGGCCACGCCCACCAGCGAAAACCGGACAAACTGCCCAATACCCTCACGCGCAATCAGCTTCCTCAAAACCTGTTCAACACCGGCCATGGCTACCCCAGGAACGCGCTTATCTTCGACGCAAGCTCGCCAAGCACTTCCTCTTCAAGCTTGCCGAAGCGCGCAAGCTCCGGGCTGTCTACGTCCAGCACGCCATACACCTCACCTTGGCGGTAGATCGGCAGCACAATCTCCGAATTGCTCGCGCTGTCGCAGGCGATATGCCCCTCAAACCGGTGTACGTCCTCCACCACCAGAACCCTGCGCTGTGCCGCCGCCGTGCCGCACACGCCGAAGCCCGGCTTTATGCGCACACAGGCGGGCTTACCTTGGAACGGCCCCAGCACCAGCACGCCGTCCCTCATTATATAAAACCCGACCCAGTTGATCCGGTCCATGTACATGTTCACCAGCGCGCCTATGTTGGCCAGGTTCGCCGTTACATCGGCTTCATCGGCCAGCATGTCGGCCGCCGTTGCCAGCATTGCGCTGTACCTCTTACGCTCGTCAGCGGAAACTACTTGTTCAAACATACACTACCCCTATTATTGAAGATTTGGCGCGATATTCATATTCTGCAATAATTTCACATAACACCCCAGGCACAAATCTATACTATGAAGCTCTCCGTCAAAAGGAGACCCGTAGTGCCACATTTTTTCGATGGAAATACGGTTGTCAATATATGGGTTGCTGGTGATGTCGATATCGCATCCGCACATATTGCATACTATGAGCTTTATTTCAGCCACTTCCATGATAACGTTCTCATGTTTTTTCATGCCCGTTCCCCCTCACAGCGTATTCTCTACACAGGCTAGTCTATCACAAGTCATTAGGTTTGTACATAGGTAATATGTTGCTAAATTTATTGACAAAGGCTCGCGTCTAATGTATACTCTATCATTATGGCAGTTCCGCTTGACACTTGCTGAATCGGAGCCGGAACCGCAATGGTTCACTGCGGTTCCGGCGAACGATGAAGCTTAGTGTCAAGCGGAACTGCTTATCGGGTCGGGTCACAACCCCTGCGGAGGCCATATGGCGTTTGAAAACCTTTCACAAAAACTGCAGGATATCTTCAAGCAGCTAAAGGGCAAGGGCGTCCTTACCGACAAGGACGTAAAGCTTGCTATGCGCGAAGTGAAGCTGGCCTTGCTCGAAGCCGACGTAAACTTCAAGGTCGTGAAAGACTTTGTAGCCCGCGTCAGCGACAAATCAGTCGGCGAGGACATCCTGTCGGGCATCAACGCCGGCCAGCAAGTGATAAAAATTGTGCATGACGAGCTGATCGAGCTTCTGGGCGGAACGGGCAGCAAGCTCACCTTCTCCCCAAGGCCGCCCACCGTGCTGATGATGGTGGGGTTGCAAGGCGCGGGCAAGACCACCACATGCGGCAAGCTCGCCGGCCAGCTGCGCAAGCAGGGCAAGAAGCCCCTGCTTGTCGCCTGCGACGTATACCGCCCGGCAGCCGTCAAACAGCTGCAAGTGCTTGGCGCGAACTTCAACATCCCCGTGTTTACGGTGGAAGGTTCGGCAGACCCTGTGGACATCGCAAGGCAGGCCATGGCACACGCAGGCGACAACTCCCACGACCTTGTGATTCTCGACACAGCCGGCCGCCTGCACATCAACAAAGAGCTGATGGCCGAGCTTGTAAGCATCAAGAAGCTTGTAATGCCGCAGGAGATACTGCTGGTTGTAGACGCAATGACGGGTCAGGACGCGGTGAACGTAGCCCAAAGCTTCGCGGACCAACTCGGCATCGACGGCGTTATCATCACAAAGCTTGACGGCGACACACGCGGCGGCGCGGCTCTCTCTGTCCGCTCCGTAACGGGCAAGCCCATCAAGTACGTCGGCATGGGCGAAAAGCCCGAAGATCTGGAAAGCTTCCACCCGGAGCGCATGGCGTCGCGCATACTGGGCATGGGTGATGTCCTCTCGCTTATCGAAAAGGCGCAGGACGCTATCGACGAAAAGTCCGCGCTGGAACTCGAAAAGAAGATGCGCGCGGGCGAATTCACCTTCGACGACTTCCTGAGCCAGATGCAGCAGGTCAAGAAGATGGGGCCGCTCAAGAACATCCTCGGCATGATCCCCGGCCTCTCCGCCCAAGCTCTGGGCGACACAGAGGTTGACGACAAGGCGATGGCACACGTGGAGGCCATAGTGCTTTCCATGACACCCAAGGAGCGGCACAACCCCGCGATCCTGAACGGTTCGCGCAAGAAACGCATTTCAAACGGCTCTGGCAGGAGCATCCAAGAGGTCAACCGGCTTCTGAAGCAATTTGAAGAAATGAAGAAGATGATGAAGCAGTTCAGCGATATGTCCAAGGGCAAGAAAGGCATGGGCGCGTTTGGCAAGCCGGGCAGCATGGGCTTGCCGTTCAGATAACACAGATCTGTCTGCGAATCCGCACACAAATATCCAATTAGGAGATGAACAAGCATGGTGAAGATCAGACTTAAAAGAATGGGTGCCAAGAAGAAGCCGTTTTACAGAATCGTAGTGGCGGACGCACGCACACCTCGCGACGGAAAGGCAATCGCCCAGCTGGGCTACTACGACCCAACACAGGAACCAAGCCTCGTAAAGGTAGACGTAGACGAAGCCAAGATCTGGATCAAGAACGGGGCGCAGCCTACTGACAAGGTACGCGCACTGCTGACCAAGGCCGGAGCTTTCGCATAAGCCGAAACTTTTGCCCAAGCAAAAGCTTCACCCGCCATAATCCATCAGGGGGAGTGTTACCATGAAGGAACTGTTAGAAGCTATCGCCAAGAACTTGGTGGACAGCCCCGACCAAGTGCGAGTAACCCAAACCGGCGATTCCGGCACAATAACGCTGGAACTGCACGTCGCCCAGGAGGACATGGGCAAGGTCATCGGCAAACAAGGCAAGATAGCCAAGGCTATCCGCAATGTTGTCAAGGCCGCCGCAATCCACAACAAGAAACGCGTCATCGTGGAAATACAATAACAACACAATCCGACAACTGTCGGATTTTTGTTTTGCGCGGAAACGCAACAACCCTCCAGTCATACGGACTTGCAATCTAAACAACGCTAACCTCATGGGCACAGGGCGCGTTCGCTCAGCATCTGTGCCCATTCGCTAATCATTGTTAAGATTGCAAGTCCGTATCACTGCGCGGGCGTATTGTGGCCAAGGCGCGCAGCATCGCGGGTACTTCGCGGGCATAGTAGCCGGGCAGCATGAACCACTGGCTGGGCGCGGCAAGTCCTTCACCTGATATGCCGATTCTGTGGGCGATCAAACGCGCGCGGAGAAGGTGGAAGTCGTTAGTCACATAGACGATGGTGTAAGGCCGGCCGCCGAAGCGGGCATCCAGCAGTTCTTGCGCGAAGATGAAGTTCTCGTAGGTGGAGGCCGCGCGATCTTCCTTGATGATACGCTCGGGGGAAATGCCGTTGTCCACTAGGTAGGCCTTCATGGCGTAGGCGGCTGTCACGGTTTCCCGGCGGCCCTGCCCGCCGCTTACCACGGCGACGGCGTTGCCGTTGTGTTCCAAATATGTAATGGCGGTGTCCAAGCGGTTCCGAAATCCTTGGGGAATGACGTCGCCCACCAAGGCCGCGCCAAGGATCAGCACCGCGTCGTGGCCGCTTGCGGGAACGTTGCGGGCGTTTAGCCACACGCCGGCAAGCATTGCGCAAAAGGCCAGCAAGGCCGCCGCCGCCGCGCAGGAAACAACCAACCGCGCGGCTCTGCGCCAACCGCTTCTTGTAAACTCCAGCAAGATATAGAGGCCAAGGCCGGCACAGAGCAGCGTAAGACCAAGCACGCTGGAGAGATAGTTGCCGATGCTGTACGGCAGGAAGGTGATGCCCCAGGCCGAATAAAGCGAGAGCAACGCGCCCGCGCCAACCATCATGAAACGCAGCAACCTTATCACTCCGGCACCCCCGGGGCAAAGACTTCAAGCGTTTGCTCTTCCAGCCATTCCATAAAGTACGCGCCCGCAACACGCGCGCCCCTGTCGTTAAGATGCCCGTGATCACGGAACATGTCGTCGTCAAAGAGGCCAAGCTCTATGTTTCGCTTGTGAAAGTCCAGATATGGTATGCCGTGCTGCTCGGCAAAGCCGCTGATGGTGCTGTGGATGTCGTCGTAGTCCAGTATGTTGGCGAAGGAGACGTTGGAGACCGGCGCAGTGACAAATATCAGCTGCGAACCCTTCTCCCGCGTAAGCTCCACCATCTGCTCCAGAAAGTGGCGCTGGCTCGGCGCGATTTGAAAGTTGAGATTACGCGGCGCGGTGCGGCGTATGCGCTCGTACTCGGCGGGCGGCATTATGCGGCTGGAGTAGATGTAGCCCAGTGCGCGGTAGTACTCGATGTACGGCAGAATCTCCTGCACATATCCGTCTTGGAACAGCTCGTTGTCCCGCGTAAAGCCGCGTATCCACGCGTTGGCAAAGGCGAAGGCCGCGTCTTGGAAGCGTATGGCCGCGATGTTGTACTTCAGCCTCTCGTTCAGCGGCAAAACCTCGTCTATGTAGCGTTGGCGCAGCTCCTCGTTCCGAAGCACCATGAAGAATGTCTCCACCTGCGAAGGCTCGAACTCGCGGCTCATAACGTTCCAGTAAAGCTCCATCACAACGATGTCCGGCATCTGGTAGTTGTAGACCTCCAGCAGGGTGAAGAAGGACGAGTCCGGCGTTTGCAGAGGCATACCAAGCTGGAAGGCGTTCCAGCGGCCTTCAAACTGGGCGGGGTCAAAGGTTGTGAAGGAGTGTGACGAACCAAGGAACACCATGTCGAGCCAGCCTTCGGGCAGTGCGTAAAAGTCGGTGAACCTCTGCTGGCTCCAGAGGTTGACGTGGTTGCGGCTGTTTGCGTAGGCATATCTCTCGCCGACAAACCCCGCAAATACATAACAGCCCACCACAAACACGGCCAGGGCGATAACCTGCTGTGTGCGTATGGTAAGCTTCGACACGACCCAGCCGTAGAGCCTGTCGTGCAGGCTTTCGCGCTCTGCGGCTTCCTCCGCGGGCGCGCCCATAACACCGGCCACAGACAAACGCCCAAACAGCGACGGGCGCGGGAAGGATGTCTTATCCCGGCGTATGTCATCCCAAGGTTCGGAGGCTTCGTGCTGTGCGGCCTCGCGGCGGCTTGCCCTGCGGCGTTCGCGCTCTTCGCGGTCGGTTCTCGGCCGTGGGGCTTCCTCGTACACAACC